>DATIYI010000325.1:0-8266 GCA_035517695.1 Streptosporangiaceae bacterium | reverse complement strand
ACAAGGGCGCCCGTAATCGGCGTTCGGCGCGCATTAGCCCGGCTAACGACCACATGATCTATCACTACGCGTGACCACTGCGCCATGGGGGTTCAAGTCGGTTTTCATAGGGTTCGAGTCGGTTCCGCTGACCGTCAAGCTTGGCTCTGGCCCCTGAATCATTCCGGACTAGCAGTTGCCCTAGGCGACAGGCAGCGTTTCTGCACGTCAGAGCGCATACGGCCCGTCCGTCTGCTGGAGATCGACTTCAGCGCTGTAGCACATAGAGCAATGTGGGGATACGGGGTCGATCCCCCCTCGGACACGTTAATACCCCATAACTGCGCATTTTTGGGCAGGCCCGAACGTCACTCGCGCCCGGCCTCCGGCCAGCGTGGGTGCTCGGTAAGCGTGGATCTTCCTCCTTTCTTGCTCTGGTGTAGCGGGTGTCAGCGAGCCTGGCCCGCGATGACAGCGGAGGCGTTGTTGATTTCGGTGCGGAGGGCCCGGGTGCCCGGGTCGTAGGTGAGCGTGACGCCTGCCGCGCGCAGGTGGTCGATCAGCTCCGCGGCCTCGGCTGGGGCCGTGAGGTGAGCGCTGCCCTGCTTCGCACCTCGCTCGTCATGGTCATAGCCGGCGTGCAAGATGGCCAGCGCGGCGAGGTGGGGCAGGATGTGGTCCTCGCGGATGTACAGGTTCTTGGGTCGGCCGGGGCTGGAGCCGGCCGCGCTGGTGTAGCCGTGGCGGCACCGGTAGGCGGGCTTGCCGTTGGACCAGGCTGACTCCAGCCTTCGCCCACACCGGCCGCAGCGCAGCAGCCCCGCCAGCAGATACCGGCGGGTGGCCGGTCCGGCCGGGGCACGCGGGGCGCTGGCTTCCTGAGCGGCGATGAAGTCTTGCTCGCTGACCAGCGCCGGATGCGCGGGGCGGGCGGAGATGACCCACCCGGCCGGCAGGTTCCACCGCTGCACCTGCCGATGCCCGAGCGTGGTATTGGCGGGATCGACCAGGTCGGCGTCACTGCGTTGCCGGTTCCACACCTGCCGCCCCGTGTACCGCGGGTTGGCGAGGATCGCCGCGACCGTGCGCAGCGTCCACGCCGCCCCGCTGCGGTGCGGGTTGCGCTTGGGGTCGGCCGCGGACGGGCACGGGATCCCGGCGTCGTTGAGCGCTCGGGTGATCCGGGCGACGCTGTGGCCGGCTAGCCGCTGGGCGAACATCCAGGCCACGACGGGCGCGGTTTCCGGGTCGGGCTCCAGCCGGTGCGCGCGCCGCCCCCAGGCGGCGTGGGCTTTGTTCGGGTGCGGCCCCGCGTCGGCAAGCCGGTACCCATACGGTGGCCGACCGCCGAGGTAGCGGCCTTGGTCGCGGGTCAGGGTCGCCATCGCGGTGCGGACCCGGATCCGGGTGCGGGCGATCTCTCGCTTGGACTGGTACCCCAATGCGAGCATGGTCTGCTCGTGATCCTCGGCGTGAAAGTCGACCCGGCCACCGACCTCGGGCATCCAGAGCTGGATGCTGTAGTGCTCGAACAGCGGCGCCATCGACGCGTACTGCGCGCCGTAGAACGCCCGCTCATACTCCCCGATCACGATCGCGTCCCAACCGCGGTCCGGGTCCGCCATAGCGGCGACCAGCGCGGCGGCCCGCGGGCGGCGCGCCCACGCCAGTGTCCGGCTGTGCCCGGCGTCGAAGAACTCCGCCACGATCCGCCCCTGCCCAGCCACCAGCGCGGCAGCCTGATGCCGCTGCCGCGCCCGCGACGTCACCGGATCCTGCCAATCCTCCGTTGACACCCGCCCATAGAAAACAAACCGCAGCGTGCCGCGGCCACGCCCGGCTGTCCGGCGGCGCCCGGTGCGCTCGGCCCAGCCCGCCAGCGATTCCCCACCTATACCGCCGGTCTCAGATGCCAGCGGACCCACGTCCAAGCAGTCCCCACCCATCGCCCCAGCTTGCGGCCGGGTCCTCGCTTCCAGGCAGAGCCCAACGTCGCATCGGGCGGGCCGAAGGGCCTCGCCATTGCTGGTAGTGGCACGTCGCCATAACCTCACGCCCAGTCGCGTGTTGTCGTTCGCCTTCAGGGCTGCTTACCCTTTGTCACCGATTGGCGTTAATGTGTTGCGTCAGCGGGTGCAACTGCGGACTCGCTAGACCGTGCGCGGTTCATGCTGCCCGGTCGAGCCACCAGATGTTGCGGTGGTGGGGAGGAAGACGGTGACTGCGGTCAGCGGCCGTCCCGCGGTGTTTACTGTCGAGGACGGCCATGGCGGACGATGCGAAGCGCCGACCTGGTTCGTGGACTGGGTGAGGCTCGGCGCTTACGCAGCCTTGAGTCGGCTGGCCGTAGCTCGCCGTGGCCAGGTGGTGCTCGCTGTTTCTGCTCCAATCCGGGCAATGGCGGCGGTGGCTGCGGCGTACGGGTTCTGCTGGCAGCACTACCGCAGCGCAGGGGCGGCATCGGCATGCCCACCGGAGCTCGTCCGCACGCTGGACGGCCTTGAGACGGGCGAGAAGGTTTGGCTACGCCTGCTGGACCGGGTGCTCGTTGGAACCTACTTCCAGATCCAGCATGGGAACCGGATCCGCACCAGCGGCGGGACCTTCCAGACCAGGGTGGTTCAGGAGGCACGACGAGTGCCCGCGTGGGTCGACGCCGAAGATGGGCACTGGCTGATTTCTGAGATGACCGGTCTGCCGTTCCTGCAGGAGATGCTTCCCCGCAATGACCCGCTGGCGTTCGTTACGTCTTGGAGCTGGGATCTTGTCGTGGTGGGGTCCCTCGTGCGCCTGAGTGCCGAATTGGCCGAGCCCATCGGTCCCGGGAACAGCCCTCCGGAGCTCGGTGCGCTTAGGGAGATCGTCCGGCCGTTTGACCGTTGCCATCCGGTGGGCTGGCAAAGCGTGGTGATGTCAGCTCACCGTGACGAGCCCGTTTGGGCCGATTGGCCCAAGTACCCCGGCGTGACCATCCTGGATGGGGCGTATGCGGTGAGCCGCTGGCTGGAGGAGTGCCACTCCCCGCTCGTGATCGCGATTCTTGACCGGGCTGAGGCCGGGCTCGACTCCGCTGTGAGCGTCCTGGAGCAGGGCCGGATGTACGCGGAACCGCTGGCGGCAGGCGACGTCTTTTGGCGGCCTCCGGCCGGATGCGAGCTATTGGCTTACAGGAGCCGACCATGAGCCTGATCGTCCAGGCGGACGGCTTCTACCGGGCGTCGGTTCAGATCTCGCCAGAGCGCTACGTGGTCGCCGACACTCGTTCGAGCGTTTTCTCCGATGCCTTGACCAGGCTTGCACGCGAGCTCGGGGAAGACGCCTCCGAACCGCCGTGGGACCAGGTTATGGCGGCAGGCAGGGCGGCGAGGTGGCGAAGCGCCACGGAACCGGTGCCGTTCGGCTCGCCTTCCTCTGCGGCGGCCAAGCCGTTCACCGAGTTGCTCGCGCTGTCCTCACGGCTCAGGGGCTCCATTGAGTCCTATCGGCAGAACCTTCTCGGCGAGCTGGTGGAGACGGCCGAGGGCGTCCTGCAGTCCGGAAACGAGAAGCTGGCCGAAGCTGTCCTGGATTGCCTGCACGATGGGGAGCGGGGCGAGACGTGTCTAGTTACTGTCGGGCGCCGCGCGGCAGCGGCGGTGGCCGGGTGGTTCGAAGAAATCGGCGAGGGGTATCCGGTTCTGGTTCCGCGGCCTTTCATGGCGGGCAGGGTGTGGGACCTTGCCATCATCACGGGGGCGGGAGCGTGGTTTCCGCCCCAGATGCTCACCACTCCAAGGGCTGCTCAGACAACGCTGGTTCACCAGAGCTGGATCCGGGACTTCGTGCAGTTCAACGGGGTCTTCGGCGAACCTGCCACGGTCGGTATCCGGGTCTCCGTACGAGAACCCCGGCCGCGGGCAGGATCCCGGAACCTCGTGGCAGAAGTCGAGGCGCCCGAACTTGTCCCGAAACCGGACTGGCGCGCAGTAGCCGCCTCGATACCAAGGGCATCCGAGGATGACGATCTCGTGGACGCCAAACTGGCTGTGCTGAGCGGCGGCTACGGGGTGCTCCTGCCAATCAGCGGTGACCGCATCCGCGGTCTTCACCCCGATGCGCCGCCTGGCGAGCGCGTCGTCAGCCTCAAGCTCACCGCTGTCGTTCCCGGCTCGATTCTGCTGCTGCGCGAGCGAGGTACGGAGGCAGCCCTCCTACGGACGCTTGCCGCCTCCCACCTTGGCGCGGATCGGCAGCGGATCCAGGACCTGCAGGCCGACTGGAAGGGCCGGCTGCGCGAGGCGATCGGCCGGGAGGGGGCGGGAAATGTTGCCCGCGCCTTGCGCGCACGTGACGCACAAACGGTGAATCTCGCCTACTGGTCCAGTGACGATTGCCTTCGCCCACAGCGCGACGCGGACTTCGCGGTCCTGCTCAAGTACCTGGGTATCCGCGATCCCGCACCCTTTATTGCGGCAGGAATCGCTCTGTGGCGGGCCCATTCGAAGGCGGGGCACGACCTTACCCGCGCGCTTGAACAGAGAGTGGAACAGCTTGACCTAGCCCCGCTGGAAATTCATGGTCTTCAGGAGCTTCACCCCGAAGGCGCACCCAGCGCTGCCACGATGACCGCGTTCCGCGTGGCCGCTGTGAGCGCCGAAACGATCCGTGTGCCTCGGCACAGCACCCGGCGTCCCTTCCACGCCCGAGGCGCAGCATGGCTCGAATGATCCCGCCGGTTTTTCTCGGCACTTCTCCAGGAGAACGGCTGCTGTTCCAGCGCCTGGAGGCTGACGCAGGTGCGGCCGACTGGACGGTGCTTCATTCGGTCGAAATCGCCAGGCACGTTCGGCAGGTTCAGGGAGAGATCGACTTTGTTGTGATCGTGCCCCGGCTGGGGGTGCTGTGCGTTGAGGTGAAGGCCCACACGCGGGTGCGCAGGGACGCAAGCGGCCTATGGCGACTCGGTTCCCTGCCTGCCTCATCCAAGAGCCCCTTCCAGCAGGCGTCGCAGGGGATGCACAGCCTTCGCAAGTTCCTCCTGGACCTGGGGATGGATCTCAGGCATGTGCCGTTCTGGTCGGCGGTGTGGTTCACCCACGCGCCGGTCTCGCGCCGGCCCGTGTCGCCCGAATGGCACCCCTGGCAGCTTCTGGACCGGCACGATCTCGCCCGGCGGCCCGTCTCAGAGACAATCACGGAGGTGCTGGGGCACGCTCGCACACACCTTGCATCAGCGGTACCGAGTTTCAGCGGCTCGCTCGGTTATCCGACGATGCAGCAATGCAGGGAACTCACTGCCCGGATCCGTCCCATATGCGAGTTTGCGATCACACCAGCCGACATCCGCAACGCCCGCGACCAAGACCGTCAGGCCTTTGTCGAAGAGCAGTACGAGGCACTCGACATCATCGAGGATGAACGCTGCGTCCTGTTCACCGGCCCGGCAGGCACCGGAAAGACCTTCCTCGCCCTTGAGGCCGCTCGGCGGGCAAGCATCCGAGGCGAAACGGCCCGGGTGATCTGCTTCAACCGGCTGCTGGGCAAATGGCTCGCTGAGCAGTTGAAAGAGTTCCCTGGCGTGACCGTTGGAAGCTTCCATCAGGTGATCAAGGATGCGGCTCAGGCGGAGATACCGGACGGCGCTACCGATACGTGGTGGCATGTAGAGCTTCCCGAACTGGCCCTGGGTGTACTTCTGGAGACCGGTACGCCGCCCGGCATATTGATCGTCGATGAGATCCAAGACCTCTGCGAGCCCGCGTACCTTGATGTCCTCGATGTCATGGTGACCGGTGGGCTGGCGGGGGGCCGTTGGCTGATGTTCGGCGACTTCGAGCGGCAGGCCATTTACGGGGGCGCCGACGGCCGGCCCATGATCAGAGAACGGTCTCCGGAATTGTATGTGCGCCCGCTTTACCGCAATTGCCGCAACCGCCCGCGCATCGGATATGCGGCCGCTCAGGCCGCGGGACTTGGGAATGTCTACCGCGGGTTCCGCCGGTCCGACGACAATGTCCCGCCGAAGATGATCAGCTATGAGACCCCCGCCGAACAGGAGAAGGGTCTCATACAAGCCCTTGACCTGCTGCGGTCTGAAGAATACTCGAACGACGAAATCATCGTGCTCTCCGCCCGCGCGGACGGTCCTGCTGCGGAATCATCGCATCCCGCGCTGCGCGGCCGGCTAGCACCGTACGGACAGCACACGCACAAGGTCGGCTACACCACGATCCACAGCTACAAAGGGCTTGACGCCCCCGCCATAGTCGTGACCGACATCGACCAGGCGACGGGTGAGCGGGCAGAAGCCCTGCTGTATGTCGCGCTGAGCCGTGCGGCTGACCGGCTTGTGGTGCTCGCACACCGGGACGCAATGCGAGAGATGGCCGCCAACTTGCTGAAGGGGTACGGCGCCAATGCCTGACTTCCACGACTCCCGCGAAAAGATCCACAGCGAACTGGTCCAGGAACTCGTGGGGCCGAGACCTCTCGGCAAACCGCTCGACCTATCGAAGCCGGTGAGCTTCGCCACATGGGAAGAATCCCGTGGTCCCTGGCACGACGGCGCCACGGGCGAGGAGATCCTGCACGAGATCACACCGTCACGCCGGTACGCCGTTGGGGTCCTGTTTCCTGCCGCCACGCTCACCAAGGACGAGCAGGAACAGGACGAGGTGCGGGCGGCAGGAGTTGCCGGGTTCGACATCGAATCCGCAGAAGGCCCACAGCGTGGACCCGACGACGAGCACGTCGGGCAGATCCGCGCGAAGCTCAGCAGCGGGGATGACGACCAAGACGACGACCTTGACCTGACCTCGGCCAATGACCGCCGGCAAAGCACCATGGGTATCTCGGTCTGCGGATCGTTTCCCGAGGGATCACAACTCGTGGTGGAGGCGAACTTCGGCCGCTACCGCCCGGTCCGGGTCACCATCGGGGACGCGGAGCGAAACTGGTGGGTCCGCAGCCCCGTCGCGGTCCGGGCAGCGTTCCCTGCCGGGGCCCTCAACGTTGGCGCTGGCGGGCGTCAAGAGGTCAAACCTGTCGAACCCGTTCAGGTGGACGGCGGCCACGGCCTGGACATCAACGTCAGCGCGTTCTGCCGGAAGATCGGCGGCAAACATCTCATCACCCTTACCGTCACGAACCGGTCCTCGGGCCAAAAGGACGCTGCTTGCCTGTTCCAGGCTGGGTTCCGGGCGATGGCGAAGAGTGGGGCTGCCTTCCTCCCCTACCCCGATCGCCCGAACATCCGCGTGCTCGACGACGAAGAGCAGTCGATCGCGCTGCTCTACCGCAAACATCAGACGTTCGCGCTCGGGCACGGTTGCGCGGCCAACTGGGAACGGGAGCCAGCCAACTCTGTGACCTGGGTGGATGCGGTCTGCATGCCCTGGTTCGAAACCCCAAGCATCACACCCGACATCACGCTGCCCCACGGCGGCACGCTGGGGGTCAGCATGTGGGCACTCGCGGACCCGGCGCGGCAGTCAGAAGCGGCACAGCAGATCCACTCGCTGCTCGATGGCTACCAGGACTGGATCGACAACCGCCGCCGAGACGCGGAGGAACTCCCGCAGGAGCACCGAAGAGCGGCACATCGCCACATCACGGACTGCGAGACGGCGCTGAAGCGAATGCGGCGAGGCTGGGCGATGATCAGCGAAGACTCGGACGTAGCCACCGCGTTTCACCTCGCGAACCAAGCGATGCTCGACCAGCAGGCACGGTCGGCAGCCGAGCCCCGGGAAACCACCCTCGATCAAGGCTTCGTCCACGTCGCGGGCCGCCCGCCGAGCGGCGAGCTGCCCGAAGGACGCGGCGTCTGGCGGCCATTCCAGATCGCATTCTTGGTGGCCGTCATCGAATCGATTGCCCATCCCGGCAGCGGCGATCGGGACAAGGTCGAGCTCATCTTTTTCCCGACCGGCGGTGGGAAGACCGAGGCATATCTCGCGGTCGCGGCGTTTTCGATGTTCCTGCGCCGTCTACGCGATCCTGCTGATACCGGCACTGAGATCATCATGCGGTATACCCTGCGGCTGCTGACGGCCCAGCAGTTCCTTCGCGCCGCGGCGCTGATCTGCGCAATGGACATGATCCGCCGCGGGCGTGAGGACCTCGGCGACGAGCCGTTCAGTCTTGGGGTCTGGCTTGGCGTGTCGACCACGCCTAACACCCAGCGGCAGGCGATCACGGCCTGGAAGGAACTCGCCAAGGACCCCGCATCGGCGCCGAACAAGTTCCTGCTTCTGCGCTGCCCTTGGTGTGCAGCCACACTCGGGCCCACTCAAGATCAAGTGCGGGC
>DATIYI010000324.1:0-3067 GCA_035517695.1 Streptosporangiaceae bacterium | reverse complement strand
GCTCCCCGGGTGGGATGAACAGCATCCCGGTCCTCGTGCCAGCCCACTCGGCCAGCGCAGCAGCGATCATCTCCGGCCCGTTGTCCAACCGCAGCACCGCCGGGCCACCACCACCACGAGTGGCCGTGATCCGGTTCAGTTCGGTGGCGAGCACTTCGCCGGTGATGGAGCGCTCGACCAGCCCGCCGAGACATTCACGGGTGTGCTCGTCAACCACCGACAGGATCTTGACCGGCCGACCGTCGGTGGTCGAGTCGAACTGGAAGTCGATGGCCCACACCATGTTCGGGCCGGTCGCGGACGGCACCGGCGGCACCGTGGAGGACCCGACCCGCTTGCGGCGACGCTTCACGACCACGCGGAGGCCTTCCTCGCGCCACAGCCGCTGGATCTTCTTGTGGTTGACGGTCCAGCCCTCACCGCGGGCGTCGTGGCAGGCGCGTCGGTGACCCCAGCGGGGATGCTTGCCCGCGTACTCACGCAGCCACGCCCGCAGGGCGGCGTCGGGGTCCTCGACGGTCTGGGATGCCGGGGTGTGGCGTTGGGTCGATCGGTGCTGCCCGACCACCCGACACGCGAACCGTTCGCTCACCTTCAGCGTGCGCTGAAGATGGTTCACGGCCGCGCGCCGACGGGCCGGGCTCAGAAGTTTCCCTCTGCGATCTCCCGGAGCGCGTCCTTCTCCAACTCGGCGTCGGCCAGCAGCCGCTTGAGTCGGGCGTTCTCCTTCTCCAGCTCCTTGAGGCGCTTGGCGTCTTCGGCCTTGAGACCCCCGAACTGGTTGCGCCACCGGAAGTAGGTCTGCTCGCTGACGCCCAGCTGGCGCGCGACCTCGGCGGTATCGGCGCCCTGGGCGAGCAGCCGGTCAGCCTCGGTCAGCTTCCGGACCACCTGCTCAGGAGTGTGCCGCTTCCTCTTCGTCGACATGGTGTGAGCCTTCCCGCCCGCTCCCGCGGGCTGCAAGGACTCTCACAACCGATGGACCGACTAACAGGGGTCACGCCATGAGGTTCAGTGCCTCGGTACGAGCGTTCTGCGCGCGATCGCTGCGCAGAGTCCACTTGCACGAGACGGAGGCATGAAGGAGCGGACGCGCCTCGGTTGCCTCGCTGTTGGCGAGGCGCAAGGACGTGCCGCGCGCTACCGCATCGGCCTCGTTGATGGCGCCGTCGCCGAACGCGGGGTCCCCGAGCGGCTCGCGTAACACGAGGATGTCCGGCCTGATGAGGTAGTCGGCTCCCAAGTGGGATGCGCAGTTCCTCGTGCTCGTCGCTCAGCCGCTTGAGCTCGCGCAGCTGGTGGTACTGCGCGTATTCGCTGATTGATCCGCCGACCCTCACGGCCCACGGCTTCGCCGCTGAGGGCAGGGCAGCCAGACAGGTGTCCACGTAGTCCCGGACAAGACCTTGGACGAACCCGGATCACCCGTGGCCGCGACCTCCCGCAGCGCGGCGATCCCGTACATCTGGCAGAGCACTTCGCCGAGCAGGACCGACACGCGCTGGCGGTGTTGTCCGTGTCGGCGATGTTGACGATTCGCGGTGCTGAAGATCCTTTCGATGCCTGGTGGGACAAGCGGCCGCCGCGGCGGACCCCGCCGCTTATCGTCCTGGCCGTCATCGCGGCCAACCGGCGCGCGATCGGTCACGCGGCCAGCATTGCCGTGCACGTCCTGGAGGTCGCCGCCGAGGTCGCGGCAGGACTCGCCGTCGCGATAGGGGTTACCGCGTCTGTACTTGTCATCCACCATAGGGCCGCCCGGCGGGCCGCAGCCGCCGCGGGACGTGAGCGCGTGGAGATTCCGGCGTCTGTGCGCGTTCTCGGGCCGCCTGGGCGGACCCCCGCTGAGCTTCCGGCGCCGGAGCCTTCGGGGCATCTCCGCTGGCCGTACGTCACGCGCGGCGGAAGGCGGACGCAGTGAAATGGCTCGCACTTGGCGGGGCCACTAATCCGCCAGATATGGCCAGGAGAAGACAATGAGGGCGCCTCCTGAGCCGCTGCTGACCCTGGAAGAGGCGTGCCAGCGGTATTTCCCTGGTAAGTCGCCATGCGCGCTTCGCTGGATGATCAAACGGAGAGGGTATGCGCACAGCCGGTGGGGGCGAGAGTACCGGCTCACACCCTCGCAGGTCGCGGCCATTGTGGACGATCTTGCCCGGCCCGCTAACCCTCCCAGCGCGGATACCCCGAGGCCACCTGCGGCGCTGCGGCGGGCCCGCCCTGCTGCGCGTCGCGCCCAGGCCACAGCATCTCCGGGCGGCGCCGCGCCTGGGTGCGGGGAAGTGCCGGGCGGACAGCCGGCAGCTTCGAGGCGGGCGCTGGAGGACCGTCTGTCGGCCCCGCTGTCGGACACGGCCACCTGAGCCATCCCAGCCAGGAGCCACTACATGAACCGCAAAACGGCCCGCACGTCCATCCGCCCGTTCTCGGTGGAACGGCATGGCGGCGGCTGGCGGGTCCGCGTCCGCGAGCGTGTCACCGGTCGGCTGATTACGGTCGCGTCGGGCTGCGAGTCGGAACGTGACGCTGAGGCGGCCGGGTGGAGGTACCTCAACGACATCACTGAAGGGACCTGGCGCGATCCTCAGCGTGGCCAGATGCCGTTGCGCACCTACATTGACAGGCGCTGGTGGCCAGCGCAGCGCCTGGCCCTGAACACCAAGGCGCAGTACCGTTCGCTGCTGATCCACCACATCCTGCCCACCTTCGGCGACCGGCCCCTCGCATCGATCACCTCGCCTGAAGAGATCGCAGCCTGGGAAATCGCCCTCCACGAACAACCGCAACCGCCAGGAGGCAAACCGGCTCTCCCCGGCTCTCAGGTTTGGTTTGATCTTTAGCTTCCGCGACCTGTCGGTTCCAATGCGGGCGGGCCGGTGCTCGGCGTAGCGTCTCGTGTCGGACAGTGACGTAGCGTGACACGGGAGCGTGCGTTGGCCGGGACGGTGTGGGATGAAGTGCTCGACACCGAGCACGCAGTGGTGGTCAGGACCTATGTCGAGCGGTGGCCCAGGAAAGACCGCCCACCGGAGAAGGTGCTGGTCATCGTGGTCGAGCCGGACGAGGA
>DATIYI010000323.1:0-16436 GCA_035517695.1 Streptosporangiaceae bacterium | reverse complement strand
GCGCTGTCCGTCGCCACGGCGGGTCTCGCCGCGGCGTCTCCGGTACCGGCACCCGCGGCGCCAATGCAGCCCCCCAGGCCGGCGCCCGCGATCACGCCACACGCCCCGACCGCCAGCAACGCCGCGGCGCACCCCGCCGTGGCGCCCGTCAGGAACAAACCGGCGGTGCCCGCCGCGCGCGCATCGTCCGGCAAAGTAACACCGTCCGGCGGAGTAAGGCCTTTGCTTACCCCGCCGACCACGGGAACCACGTGTAGCGGCGCCGACAGCGTAACCCCGCCCGGCGGGTGTGACACGGTCACGCAGTTCACTGTTACCGCCGGTGTTCTCTCGATCACTGTGCCTACCGGTACCACCGGCGCCCCAGTCCTCCTCGGCGCTCAACATGCAGGCGATATCGTCGCCAGCGGACTCGGAACTGGCGCTGTTGGGAACGTGACGGTGACCGACGACCGTGCTTCGCTCGCCGCTAGCTGGAACGCGACTGTCAATTCGAGCGCATTCGTCAACCAAACCCCTAGCACCACTGCGCCCGACATACCGGCTACTGACGTCTATTACTACTCCGGGCCCGTCGTTGGCACGCCCATTGGTGTCGGAACTCCCGCTGGTCCCGGCGGCATTCCTGCCGCGGTTCCCATCGTCATCACTCCTGGCCAAAGCGGCACCGGCGCTACGGGTGCGCCTACGAGCGGCATTACGACCGGCACTACGCCACCCGGGGCCATCAACGGCGCGGTGCCCCTCGGCGGCACAGCACCGTACTGCATGCAGCTCAGCGCTGGTGTGGGAGCGAACCAGGTGGTATGGCACCCGACGATCGCTGTGGATATACCTACCACCGCGGTCAGCGGCGATTACCAGGGAACCATCACACATTCGGTGAGCTAGACCGCTAAGGAGGATCGTGCGCTGCCCGCTCAGCGCGCTCGTGTTGCTGGTAGCCGGGGTGCTCGCCCCGGCTACCAGCGCGCTTGCCGCACCCGCTCATCACCCGGCCGGACCCGCTCAGCCATCGGCCGGACCAGCTCATAGCCCGGCCGCGCCCGCGCATGCTGCGGCCGGGGCCGGGGCCGGGGCAAGTTTCGGCATCAGGCTCGTCGACGTCCCGGGGTTCAGCGCCAACGACCCCCGCGCCTTGCGGTACATCACCGATCACCTGCCGCCGGGAGCGGTTATCCGCCGGCGGGTCCTGGTGGAGAACGAGAGCCAGTCGGTGGCGCACGTCGCCCTGTATGCAGACGCCGCGACCATCAGCCGCGGGTCTTTTGTCGGCGACAACGGCGGCACCCGCAGCGAGTTGACCACCTGGATCGGGGCTAGTCGCCAGGAGCTGACCCTGGCCCCGCACAAGTCCGCGATGGACGCCGTGACGATCAGGGTGCCGCGCGACGCCTCCTCCGGAGAGCGTTATGGCGTCATCTGGGCGCAGGAGACGTCCACGGTTCCTGCTGGCAACGGTATTGACATCAGGGAGGTGAACCGCGTCGGCATCCGCATCTATCTTTCCATTGGGCCGGGCGGGGCGCCGCCGACGAATTTCACCATCACTCACATCACCGGGTCGCGGCAGCAGAACGGCGATCCGGTCGTCGCCGCCCGGCTGACCAATACCGGTGGGCGGGCGGTCGACCTGAGCGGTTACCTGACGCTCACGGATGGTCCGGGCGGGGTCAGCGCGGGGCCGTTCGCGATCCCGGACGGGGTGATCACGCTCGCGCCGGGGCAGTCCGGCCAGGCCAGGGCGATCCTGCCCAAACGGCTGCCGGACGGGCCCTGGCGCGTGACGATCGACATGAAGAGCGGCCTGATCGAGCGGCGGGCCTCCGCCACCATAGACTTCGCCGCGGCTCACTCGCGCCTGCTGTGGTGGCTGCTGGCGGCCATTCTCGTTCTCCTCGCTGCCCTGCTCGCCGTGTACCTGTGGCACCGCAGACGGCGGCGGTCGGGCCCCCCGAGCGACATGCCCGCCGAAAGCGGTGTGCCGGTCGGCTGACGCGCTGGGGCGGGGTGGAGCCCTACCCACCCCGGCTTGGCCGGGGAGCGGAGCGAAGCACGAACCGACGGTCGGGCGGCGTGCGGGCGCGGCCCAATGCCCTGACCGGCGCCGGCTGGCTTGAGCGTGCCACTTGGCGCCGCCGTTCGGGATCATTTTGTCCGCTCCGCCTGGCTGAGGACAATGACGACAATGGCGACTTTTGCCCACCTCCCTTCCCGGGCCGCTGCGTCGAGGCGAACGCGGTTAATGGCCGATGACGCAGAACGTAAAGGCTCCTGCGCCAGGCCGCCGCCGCGAACCACCCGGGCGCGGGCTTTCCAGGGGTGAGGTGCCACCGCGAAGGACGCCGAGCCCGCCTGGTCGCGAGCGTTCCCGCTGCGGCCATCTCTCGCCTGGAACGAGCCAGACGCGACCGGGTCGTTACGTCGGCCAGCGGTGCCGACGCACGAGGCATCCGGTTCAAGGGTGCGGGCTGATGCCAAGACCGGTGATGATCTTTACCGGCTCGCCGTCCCGCAGCGCGTCGGGCCCGTACTGCCAGAAGATCCTCCACGCTGAAGGCGTGCGGCTGTCTACGCAGGAATCCCACACGTTGGCTTTTGGCGCCCCAGGGAAGCTCTCGTCCACGCGCGGCGCCGCCGCTCAAGACCGGCCTTGGCCGGTTCGCCGCGTCGGCGTGATTCCTCAGCAGCACCTTCGCGCCGCGCCACACCGGCGGCGAACCTATCCCGGCCTGGGCGCGCCGCTGGCGGTCGCGGCGCGCGATGGCCCATCGGTTCCGGATCCCCGGCGGGCCACCGCGGCTATGCCGATCAGGGGTGTAATCGGGGCGGGGCGAGGTCAGCGGGGGAGAAGCAGGGCACGAAGTGGCTGTCTGGTCGGCGCAGTGTCGTCTGGGCAGGCGACCTCTCACAACCGTCTAACAGACTGCGGGACAGCTCCGGACTTGGACGCCTGTGCGGGACACCCGGCAGACCCTGACCCGCGGCTAAAGTTACCAGCGCACTGGCCGGACACTCCGCACTGATCTACGGATCGGATGATCCGGGTGCTGCGAGAGTGCTGCCGGCGAACATGAACAGACTCTGTGGTGGTAGAGCGGGCCCTTCGGTGCCGCAACTGTTCCATGCGCGGGCTCAGGCCGGGATGGGCCGCACGCTGTCGCTGATGAACCCGGATCACAGTGGCATAGACGTAGACGGTCGGGTCAACCTCGATTGCGTCCATGAGCATCGCCAAAGTAGTCCTCGCTGACTGGTGTCTCGTGGGATTCATCCAGGTCGCCGAGCGGCTTGTGCCCGCTCTCGGTGACTCGGAGCACCTGCACCCGCTCGGTACCTGGTGCGGGTGGGTGTCATTGCGATCAGGTGCGCGTCCCCGCCCAGAGCCGCGACGCGCGCAGTGATCTGCCTCATGGTGTCCTCGGGCATGTCGGCAACGAACGGACGCGACCCGTCCTCCCGCAGCTGCCTTGTCCCTGCGGTTTTCGCGAGACCCCAGTGATAGCGACCCGCTTGCCCGCCAGGGACTCGGCCGCGGCCTGTCTGATCGTCTGCATTTCGAGTCCTCCTCGGACCGACGCACGCTGCTTACGGGGGCACCGCCGCCTCGTTTCTCCCGGATTCGGTCCACGTATGCGGCGCGGAAAGGGCCAATGGTCCCTGCCACAAGGGCGACTCGCATGGGCGCCCACACTCCTGAATTTGCGGGCCGAGCACGGGCCGAGCCCGAACAAGGGTCAGCAAACCAGCCGGAAATGGTCATGCAACCCTGGAACCCCGAAGCTGATCAAGCACCGGAGTTTCTTACATGAACCCGCGACGCCCTGGCCCCCGGCCAATGCCGACAATCTCCGTAGCCAGGTCACCACCATGTTTCCGCAGGTGACGTCACGCACGGGTGAGCAGGATGGAGGCGGAGAGCGAGAGCGTCCGCACGAGCGGTCGTGATTCCCGCTTCGTTCCCAGGGAGTGTCTACCAGCCGCGGCGGGAAGGTGGTAGTCCGAAGGCATGTATAAGCATGTGGCCGCACCGTTCGTCCGGCTGATGGGAGGTTGTGAGATGGCCGACAAAAAGGGCATCGCTCTGGCGCCAAGATCACGTTCGGCACCCAAGGTCGTGGCGCCGAGGAACAAAGTAAACGTTGCCCTTCCCTTCTCGAAGATCACGGCTGAGGAGCCGATGAAGATGAAGGTGGGGGACTGGATCAGCCTCGCTGGGTTGGTGATCTCGGCCATCGGATTCAGCGCCGCGATCTGGCAGCTCATCCGCATCGCAAATGCATCGGAGGCGGACCAGGCGAGCCATCGAACGAACCGAGAAGAGGTAGCTGCGGGGCCCGCAGGTTCTTCACCTGCCGGGAGGTGATCACCACCACGTCAGGCCCGCCGCCAGCAGCGCACCGAGCACGCCGTCGCTCCGCTCAATCGCGACCTCGCGCGCCCTGCCCCAACCCCGCCCCGGCGCAGCCGCGCGATCAGCGCCGTTGACCCGCTTGCGCTGATCTCGCTGCTCGCGCTCAACGGCCTGCGGGTGTCAGAGGCGACCGGCGCGAGCATCGAGGCACTGGGCCACTGAGCGCGGCCACCGGAGGCTGGCCATCACCCGCAAGGGCGGCAAGGTAGTCACCATCCCGCTCGCCCCGCGCACGGCGAGGGCGGTCGACCTGGCGGTCGGCGAGCGGTGCGAAGGACCGGTCTTCCCCGGCAGCGACGGCCGGCGGCTGGACCGGGACGGCGCGGCCCGGGTCGTGCTCCGGGTGGCCCGCCGCGCCGGGATCACCAAGCCGGTGGGACCGCACACCCTGCGCCATGCCTTCAACCGGCAGTTTGACGCTGGCGTCCCCCTGCGGGACGTCCAAGAGGCCGCCTCCCACGCCGACCCGCGCACCATCCGCTGGCACTCCTCGGCGAGCCCGAGCCGCCGTTATGCGCCGGAAGTATCACCACAACGCAGGTCAGCGGCGGCGCCCAGAACAGGTCGTTCTGGCGAAGCAAGAAGGCGCCTTCCCGGTGCCCGGTAACGTGTACGTCAGCGGGGGCACTGGACAGGTCAATGTCCAGGCACCCTTCCAGCGTCGGCGGTGGGTGCCGGAGGTGTCGCTGACCGTCAGCCTTCTTCTCGAGGGCCGCCAGCCGGAGGTTTCCTTCCAGCGCCTCCGCTCTTCATGGCGGCGGACGGGTAGGCGCGCTCCATTCTGCATATCCGCACGGTTATGGTGCCCTCGCCCCGCACCTGCGCCAGCCTGCGGGCGCACGGCGCACCGCCACCCGAACGTCCTGACGCCGACAGAGACCGCCTCCGTCCAGCACGCATTGACCGGGCCAAGTCCGGCCTCGCACACAGCTATGCGGGGTTGTTCGGGTGGGCGGCGCATCACCGGCTGACCGGCTGGCAGGCGATGTCGTGGCCGACTGAGACGACGTGTTCCTGGCGATTGGTGAGCTGGCTCTTTATGTCGCCTACCTGGACGGCTGGCCCGCCCGCCAGCGGGTGTCGCCGTGGGTGACCGCGCTGACCGGCCTGGCAGTGAGCGTGGCCGGGAACATCGGCCATATTCAGCCGGTTCCCGGCCACCCGGCCACCCGGCCACCCGGTCACACTGGCGGACCGGCTGACCGCCGCGACGAGCCCGCTCGCGGTGTTCGCTGGCTTGACGGTCGGGCTGCTGGTGTTGCGGATGAACCGCCAGCAGACCGCCCGGGAGCACGCAGAAGGCAGCCACCTACCTGCGCCCGGTGCCGGGCGCCGCGGCAGGCGGAAATGGTCGCTCATGCCGATGTCAAAGTGGGTAGCTTCCGGCAACTTACCCACCCTCACATGCCGATGTGAGTGTGTACGTCGGCCGTTCGGGAGGATGACGCATTGCCGCATGTCGGCGGTTAGTTAGCTATTCCGAGTGTGTCGGCTATTGGGTGTGCTGCCGCGTCTCAGGCTGAATGTGACGGATGCGGGAACGGGCTAGTCGCTGTAGGTTGCGGATGGTGTTGGCGTCGAAGGGGAGTTGGCTGACTTCTTCGATCCAGGTGTCGGCAGCCGCGACCTGCTCGCGGACGACGTCGGCAGCTAGCCGTGCGGGAATGCCGATGGCTTCGCTAAGGTGTCGCAGCATCGGCCAGGAGATCTGCTGGCGGATTCTGCCGCCGATCGGCAGTGCCATGGTGCGGTCGCCGTAGACGGCTGAGGAGGGCAGGTCGTACGCCGGGGTGACTCTCCACTCGTCCCGTTGGTCCTTTAGTATGGCGAGATTTTTGGCATGAAGGTCCCCGTTGCCTGAGAGGTACGCGAAGATAAGCAGGCGGTAGAGTTCCAGGGCAGCCACGCCGGGTGCACGGCAGTGCCGTGCGAGACCAGTGATGGCGTCCTCGGTGGAGATCACGTACTTGTCGCCGGGCCATCGGCCGAGAACCTGGCAGGCGTCCTCGACGGCAAGCGGCCGGAGCTGGTCCCCTTCGGGGATCCGGTCGAATCTGCGCACAAGCAGGCCCGGCGCCCCAAGCCGATCATGTGCCAGCTCGACGTCGGCTAGTCGCAGCCGGGTGTGCGCGGCCGCGCTGAAGAAGAAGTACTCGTTTTCCACGAGGTGGGGGAATTCCGGCGGGTTGAGCTTCAGGATGTAGGCGCGTGACCGGCCATGGACAGGCACGTTCAGCATCTGTCCGGAGATCTTGTCCTGCACGCCCGGCAGGGCGATGCGATCCGGCCGCTGGCCGATTGCCTGGGCGAACAGGTCGGCGAAGACGACCTTGCTGAAGTCATCAATAACGACCGGCCTGGTGTCGGCGAGCGTATCGCCAGCCGGGAGGACCTGAACGTCGCCGATGGTGTCACCACCGACCGCTAGCAGCATCGAGAACTCGTCGTCGGCTGAGGTACCCACAGTGCGGCGCAGCGCCGTCAATCGCCTGCCCTCTGGCAGCAATCCGGCGAAGAACGCGGGCACTGCCGCCGCGGGTGCGGTAAAGGCTTCCGCCCTCGTGGGTAGGCTCCAAGCCGCCGGTGGCCCCCCGGCGTCGAGGTACTCCGGCAAGTAGCGGAACTCTGTACGGTCCGGCAGCCGGTGCAGGAGGCCGACCAGCACGCCTGCCTTGTAGACGTCGGCGTATTTGACAAGCCGAAGCTGGCGCAGGGGAATGCGGGCCAACTTACTCAGCCCTTACCGTGGCGTATAACGCCAGTACCAGGCTCCAGCACCAGATCCAGACCCAGCTGGCCCAGCACGGCGAGTACCTTGTCCAGCCGCACAGTTGGTTTACCTTGCTCAAGGGTATGGACAAAGCGGGTGGACACGCCAGCAAGCGCAGCGAGCTCGTCTTGGCGGAGTCCCAGCTCAAGTCGCCGACGCCGGATCTCCTCCGCCCAGACGGCGGGGTCATTTGCACGATCGTGCATACGGGAAGTCTACCCTCTTCATGTCGGCCCCGCCTCAGGCGCCATATGCACGATCATGCATTTCGTTGCCATTCTTGGCCTGAGACTACCTTAATCGGCCCGCGCATGCGCGATCGTGCATATGATCACTATCGGTCAGGACGTCCCCTGGGAGCGCGCTGATACGGCGCACCGAGATCCGGCTGTCCGAGCCGCTCGGTGTGGACAGCCCCGAAGTGCTGCCGCTGCTGAGGGCAGCAAGGCGTGGATCACCCAGCTCGCCGGTCTCCTTGTGGGCCAGGTGCGCGGTCAGCTTGCCCGCGAGCGCGACGATGACCTTCTCACGTCGCCGCACCCGACGCACTCGCTCGTCATCACTCGCAGGACCAGTCCCGGCCCGCGTTCAGACCGCGCCGCCGGCGTTGCGGTGTTGGCACACGCATGACCGGTCGTGGCGAGGGCGACCGGCCATGCTACGGCCCCCGGGCTCAGAACAGCCGGTACGAGCCGAGGACTGTCATGTGCTCCGCAGCTGCCGGCTCCGCCCGCCATGGTCCGAAGTTTTCCAGGAGCTCCACGTACGCGGGGAATGTGCGCAGGGGATGCTCCTGACCGGGCTCGAGCTCCAGGAATGCGACAAATGTGACGCCGTCGCTGAGTCTGGTCGCGGCGTACCGCACGCCCGCGGGCTGCGCCTGCTCGAGCGCCTGCATGAGCTTGTCGACGGCTGCCTGGGCGTCGGCGACGTTTTCTTCCTTGACCTTGGAGGTCACCATCAACACGTTCATTGACCGATTTCCTTCCGTTTTCCTTCCGTGTTGGAGTGGACTCTGCCAAGGCGACGAACGAACGGTTGCCCGGGGGACAGCCCGGGTTAGCGCTGTTCGAGCCGCCGGGTCAGGAACCGCCGCTCGGGGACCGTGGTGGCCAGCTCCAGCGCCCGGCGGTACGCCGCTTTGGCCTCATCGTGGCGGCCGAGACGCCGCAGCAGCTCGCCGCGGGTGGAGTGGAAGTACAGGTAGCCGTCCAGGTCGAGGGCCTCGACGGCGCTCAGCGCCGCGGCGGGGTCGCCGGCCTGGGCGAGGGCCACGGCGCGGTTGAGCTCGACCACCGGGGAGCCGGTGAGGTCGGCCAGCCGCCGGTACAGGTCGGCGACCTGCGGCCAGTCGATCCGCTCGGCGGTCTGCAGCGACGCGATCGCGGCCTGCACGACGTATCCGCCGCGCCCGCCCAGCGCGACCGCCCGGTCGAGCACCGCCCGTCCCGCCGCGATCTGCGCGTGGCCCCACAGCGAACGGTCCTGATCGTTCAGCAGCACGAGATCCTCGCCGGAGAACCGGGCCCGCCGCCGGGCGTGGTGGATCACCATCAGCGCCAGCAGCCCGTGTGCCTCCGGCTCGTCCGGCATGAGCGTGGTTAGCACCCGCCCCAGCCGGATGGCTTCGGCGCCGAGGTCGACCCGGCCGCTGTAACCCTCGTTGTAGATCAGGTAGACGACGGCCAGCACCGCGTCGAGGCGGTCCGGCAGCAGGCGCGCGCCGGGAACAGCGAACGGGATCCCGGTCGCCTTGATCTTGGCCTTAGCGCGGGACAGGCGGCGCTTCATGGTCTCCTCGGAGACCAGGAACGCCCGGGCGATCTCAGCGGTCTGCAGGCCACCGAGAGCCCGCAGCGTGAGCGCCACCTGCCCGTCCAGCGGCAGCGCCGGGTGACAGCAGGTGAAGATCAGCTCGAGCCGTTCGTCCTTGATCACGGTGTCATCGAACTCGTCCATCACGTCCATCACGGCCTCCGGTACCGGCAGCAGGTGGATCTTCCCGGCCAGGGTGCGCTCCCGGCGGATCCGGTCGATCGCCCGGTTGCGGGCCGTCGTCACCAGCCACCCGCCCGGGTTGGCCGGCGCGCCTGATGCGGGCCAGCGCTCCGCCGCGATCGCGAACGCCTCCTGCGCCGCGTCCTCGGCCTTGTCGAAGTCACCGAGGAACCCGACGAGCGAGGCCAGCACCCGGCCCCACTCGTCCCGGAAGACCTCCTCCAGCACGCTCAGCGCGCCACCACCGGCCTGACCTCCACTACGCCGCCGAACCGGGCAGGCGGGATGCGCGCCGCCAGCTCGATCGCCTCGTCCAGGTTGGCCGCCTCGACCAGGACCAAGCCGCCGAGAACCTCCTTGGTATCCGCGAATGGGCCGTCGGTCATCAGCGTCCGGCCACCGGCCACCCGCACGCAGGTCGCCGTCTCGGCGGGCTGCAGCTGCGCAGCGGTGACACAGCGGGCATCGTCGAGCAACGCCGCAAACTCGGCGAGCACCGCCTCACGCTCCACATCCGGCAGCGCCTCCGCGTAGCGGGGCTCGGCATAGATCATCATGGCGTACCGCATCGCAACCTCCGCAGAAAGTGGCTCTCACCTGCACGACGAACGAACAGCAGCGCAGGGGACACCACCGGGGCCCACAATTCCAGCTCAGCCCAGACGCTAACCCCCGGGCCCCGGGCGGCGGTTCGTGACCCGGCGCTCGACAGCTCAGACCCGCGCTGTCCCCCGGGCGGGCGTCCGTTCGTCGCCTGGGTATGAGCGACGACCTTTCCCGCCTTCCGCGCGAGCTGCACGACCGCAGCAGCGCCGGCATCCAGGCCAGCCGTGGTGGTCACCCGGCGGCGGGCTTACCTGGGTCATCGTCGCCGGAAGTGGCAACCACCCGAGTGTTCATAACGACCCGGAGGAACCCGAAATGTCAGCAGCCCGTGTAGCAACAAGCACAGTGACGTTCAGACGCTTCAGCGATAGCAGCGCCGGCGATGCGGACCCACGGCGGTGGCTGATCCTCGCCACCATCTGCACCGCCGCGCTCATGATCGTTCTCGACGTGACCGTTATGAACCTTGCGCTGCCGTCGGCGCAGCGAGCGCTGGGGTTCACCAATGCCGACAGGCAGTGGATCGTGACCGCGTATGCGCTGTCGTTCGGGAGCCTGCTGCTGTTCTGCGGGAGGCTGGCCGACCTGATCGGCCGCAAGGCGACCTTCCTGACCGGGCTGGCCGGGTTCGCGGCCGCCTCCGCCGTCGGGGGCGCATCGGACAGCTTCACGATGCTGGTGACGGCGCGCGCCTGCCAGGGGGTCTTCGCCGCGCTGCTGGCGCCGTCCGCCCTGTCGCTGCTGGCCACGACGTTCACCGACGTGAAGGAACGGGGCAAGGCGTTCGGCGTCTACGGCGCGGTCGCGGCCAGCGGCTCGGGCCTGGGGCTGCTGCTCGGCGGCGCGCTGACCTCCTACCTGTCGTGGCGGTGGTGCCTGTATGTCAACCTGCTCTTCGCGGCGATCGGGATCACCGGGGGCATGCTGCTGCTGCGCAGGCAGCCCAAGACGCCGGGCGCCCGGCTGGACGTGCCGGGCGTAGCGGCGGTGTCGGGCGGGATGTTCTGCCTGGTCTACGGCTTTGCCAACGCCGCGGCACACAGCTGGCACACGCCGTCGACATGGGGCTTCCTGGCGGCCGGCGTCACGCTGCTCATCGTGTTCGCTGCCTGGCAGCGCCGCGCCGCGCACCCGCTGCTGCCGCCCCGGGTCATCCTCGACCGCAACCGCGGCGGCGCTTACCTCACGATGCTGATCTTCGGATCCGCTCTTTTCGGCATCTTCCTGTTCCTCATCTACTACATGCAGCTGAACCTGGGTTACTCGGCGGTCAAGTCGGGCGCCGCCATAGTACCGATGGTGGCGGTCATCGGCGTCATGGCCAACGTGGGCAACATCAAGCTGATGCCGCGGTTCGGCCCCAAGCCGTTGATCAGCTTCGGCCTGCTGGTCAACGCGGCCGGCATGGCGTGGCTGACCAGGATCGGCGTGCATTCGGGGTACGCGCCGGCCCTGCTCGGGCCGCTCATGGTGACCGGTTTCGGCAGTGGCCTCATATTCTCCGCGGCGGCCAACACCGGTACCTTCGGCGTCGCACCACGCGACGCGGGGATAGCCTCAGCGAGCGTCAACACCGGGCAGCAGCTCGGCGGCGCGATCGGCACCGCGCTGCTCAACACGATCGCGGCCGGCGCCTTCACCAGCTACCTGGCCAGCCATGCGGGCGCGCGGCCAGCACCACAGCTGATCCACCTCGCGCTCATCCACAGCTACACCACGGTGTTCTGGTGGTGCGCCGGAATCTTCGCGGCCGGCGCCATCATCAGCGGCACGCTCTTGCGCCGCGGCCCGCTGACTCGCCCCGGGGACATCCCCGCCCGCGAGCCGTCCCGGCAGGCCGTGGCAGCACGATCGTAAATGCCCTGGGGCGAGGCGTCCGCGCGGATCGCGCCGTGCGGGCGCCGCACTTCGTCGCCGCGTTCGCACCAGCAGGCGAAGGCAACTGGGCCGACCTACAATATCGGGACGATATGCACGCAACTGTCCGCTCAGGCGCGGCAGTTGTCATTGGCCGTGCACGCCTCGAGGAGAGGGAGTCAGTGACGAAATGTGCGCATCGGTGGATTCAGGCTGCTGGCGCGATGCCGACGTCGAGGGTGACCGTCTCTGCCGCAGGGTCGTAGCCTCGCGGATCGCCCTCAACCGCGAACGCGATGGCCGCTTGAGGGTTCAGCTGTGGCGGGGAGCCCGCTGCGTCGAACTCCGGATCACGCGAGTCTGGATCACCGTAGCTGGCGGCCCAGTCGTCGGCGCTGGAGGCCCACAGGGCCGAGCGAAGCGGTGAGCCAGATTCGTGTGCGTCAGCGCTGCCGCAGGTCGAATGTGATCGGCGAGTTCGCGGATCATGCCGTGCCTGCGTCTCGTTTCGGCATGTGCGCGAACATCCAGGGCCATTTCGGCTGTGCGAGTGCCGTTCGTGCCTGGTTAGCTGCTGGGCCCTTCTGCCCCGAGCCCATCTACCCTGAGCCCTTCTATTCGTGGGGCCTGACATTTTCCGTGTAAGTGACCGGATCACGCCCGGCCATACCGGGAGAGGTCGTGGGCGGTTTCGAACGTTTACCGAAACGCCATTACGGAGAGTACTTAATCGCGTACGAATGCTGTGATCACGCCGCCGTGAGGGGGCGCCTCGTATGGGTGTGATCCCGGCGTGCTGGAATGTTCGACTTGCGGGGGTGCGGTGCTCTCGCCTGTTCTGGGTGGGGATCTACTCATGCGAAAGACAATCTGCTCGGCCGCCGCAGGCGGCGCGCTGATGTGACGGAGCCGTTCGAAGAGCGACAAATCCAATGAGGGCCGTGCAGCCGCCTCATTCAGCCGACATGGCCGATCTGGGATCCGGTCCCGGTCCGGCCCCTTTCCGCACGGGAAACTCGCATGCGTAGGTCGGTGTGCCTGGCCGTAGCGGCCGCCACGGTCATCGCGGGGGCACCGCCCGCTGCCGCGGCGCCCGGGCCGTCCGCCGGCCCGGCCGGCGCGACCTATGCCGGAGGGTCGCCACGTCCGGCCCGTGTGGCGGCCGCCCGGACTCGCGCGGCGTCCCCGACGGGGCACTCCGCAGCGACACGGGCGCCGCCTTCGGCGGGGGCGAGCACGAGGATACCGCCAGCGACGCGACCGGCCGGCGCGCCGGGACAGGCCGCGCGAATGCCGGTGCCGGCCCATGCGGGCTCCGTCGCGGCGACCCGTGCGACTACTTCGCCGGGCCTGGCCGCGCCGGCGCCGGTGGCGCCTTCAACAGGTCTGCGCGCCCCGCCGCTGGTGGGGTCTTCGCCGACGACGGGGGAATTCGCGCCGGCGAAACGCGTACCGCCCTCATCCGGCCGAGCAGCGGCGACGCCTGCGGCTCCCCCGGCAGTATCGGCTGCCGCGACTTCGGCCGCGACGCCAGCGGCGACCTCGACGGGTCCGGCCGCACCGATGTCGGGTACGTCGGCGCCGACTGCCGCCACACCGGGTCGGACCGCGGCGGGCATCAGCGCGGCTGCGAACGCTCACCGGTCAGGTGCCCCTCGCGGAGCCACCCCTACCAAACCGGGCGCATCAACCAGGCCATCAGGCCGCCGGCTGCGATCGCCGGCGATCGCTGCTGGCCACGCTGTCCCCGCGGCAGCCCCGAGCGGAACCCCGTTCAATCCGGTGACCGGCAGCCTGGGCTTCAACGTGTTCGTCGGGGGAAACACGACGTTGAACTCGACGTCGATCGGGGGCCCTGTCGCGCTCGGCGGCAATCTCACCCTCGGCACGTCAAGCTTCAACGTCGCGAGCCAGAACGGCGGGACGTTCACCGCCTCGGGCGACGCGCACCCGACTGGCCTGCTTGTCGGCGGCAATGTCAACTGGGCCAGCGGCGGCTCGAACAGCGCGGTCAACGTGCAGTCCAATGACTACGTCAAGATCGGCGACATGACCGGTTCTGCCGTGCTCACTAACGGTAACACCCATGTCCTGCCGTCAGGGCATAGCTTCGACTCGCATCCGCAGATCGCGGAAGTGGTCAATCAGCCGACCACGTCGGTCACCCAGTCAGGTCTCATCGGCTTCGCCAGCGCGTTCAGCACGTTCCGCGCGAACTCCACCAATCTGGCCAGCTGCACGGGCACCGTGGTGCTCGCCGACGCGAGTGGCACAGCGCTCCCCGCGACGTTGCCGCCGAACACCAACGCCTACGTGTCGCTCACCTCGGGCGTGCAGAACGTACTCAACATTACCGCCGCGAATCTGGCCAACATAAAGATTCTGCAATTCAACAACAACAACTCGCCCGTACCAACTGCCTCAACGCCACTGATCATCAACGTGGACACCACGGGGGTCGGGAACAACTTCACCTGGGCAACACCCCCGAACTTCAACGGACTCCAAAATGCGAGCGCAGCCTACATACTGTGGAACTTTCCGACCGTGACGACTTTGACTCTCAGCGGTTCTTCGACGATCCCCGGGACCATCTACGCGCCGGGTTCAACCGTTGTAGAGACCGACCAAAATGGGCTCAACGGCGGCGTGATCGCCGGCGCCTACACGCAGGGCGGGCCGAACGGAAGCTTCAACGGCGGCCAGGTGCTGCCCAATGCGTTCAATACGACGGTACAGTCGTGCGCCGCTGGCCAGGTGACGATTTCCAAGACGGCGGATGTGACGACCGCGACGCCGGGCTCGACCGTGCATTACACGATCACCGTGACCAACTCGGGTTCGGTCGCCTATGCGGGCGCGACCTTCACCGATCCGCTTTCTGGTGTGATCGACGATGCCACCTACAACGGCGATGCGACCGCCACCGCGGGCTCGGTCTCCTTCATTAGCCTGAACATAGTCTGGACGGGCGACGTGGCGGTCGGTGCTGTCGCCACGATCACGTACTCGGTCACTATCCGCAGCCCTGACCCGGGCGATGGGATCCTGTCGAACACCGTCACCTCGTCGGCTGGCAGCAACTGCGCAGCTGGGAGCACAGATTCGCGTTGCACGGCCACGGTGCCCGTGTCTGCCCTGACGATCGTCAAGACCGCGAATGCGACCTCCGCGGTGCCGGGCCAGATCGTGGCCTACACGATCACGGTCAGCAACACCGGCCACGCCGCCTACACCGGCGCCACCTTCACCGATCCGCTGTCCGATGTCCTCGACGACGCGACCTACCGTGGCGACGCGAGCGCCACCTCCGGCACGGTGTCGTTCGCCAGCCAGAACCTCACCTGGACCGGCGCCCTCGCCGCTGGGGCTGTCGCCACCATTACCTACTCGGTCACGGTCAACAGCACCCAGGCGGGCAATGGCGTGCTCGCTAACACCGTCACGTCCACCACGGCCGGCAGCGACTGCCGAAGCGGGAGCAAAGATTCCCGATGCACGGCCACCGTCAGCCTGACCGCGCTGACGATCGTCAAGACCGCGGACGTGAGTAGCGCCGCGCCCGGATCGATCGTGCACTACACGATCAAGGTAACCAATACCGGCCAGACCGCTATTACCGGGGCCACCTTCACCGACTCGTTGACCACGGTTCTCGACGACGCCAGCTACAACAGTGACGTGGGCGCGACCGCCGGCGTGGCGTCGTTCAGCAGCCCGAATGTGACCTGGACCGGCGACCTCGCCACCGGCGCGTCCGCGACCGTCACCTACTCCGTGACGGTCCGTAACCCGAATCCGGTGACTGGTGTGCTTCCCGGCAATGGGGTGCTGTCCAATACGGTCACATCGACGACGGCGGGCAGCAACTGCCTGAGTGGCAGCGCGGACGTGCGGTGCACGGCGACGGTCACGGTGGCGAGCCTGCGGATCGTCAAGAGCGCTGATGTGTCGACGACATCGCCAGGTTCGGTGGTCCACTACACGATCACGGTGACCAGCACCGGGCAGACCGCTTACACCGGGGCGACGTTCACCGACCCGCTGGGCGGGGTGCTGGACGACGCCAGTTACAACGGCGACGGCGCCGTCACCCCCGGCACGGCCGGCCGCGTGACCTACACCAGTCCGAACCTCACCTGGACCGGCAACCTCGCCGTGGGGGCATCTGCCACCATCACCTACTCGGTCACGGTGAACAGCCCGGATGCCGGCGACAAGACCCTCGCCAACACGGTCGTCTCGTCGACCCCGGGAACCAACTGCCCGGCCGGCGGCACTGACGCGAACTGCTCGGTCGCGGTGCGTGACCTCGTTCCCGCGCTGAACATCGTCACATCGGCGGACGTGTCCACCACGACCCCGGGATCGACGGTGCATTACACGATCACCGTCAAGAACACCGGCGACTCCGACTACGCCGGGGCCACGTTCACCGACCCGCTGGCCGGGGTGCTGGACGACGCCACCGGGCCCACCAACGCCACCGGGGGCAGCGGGGCGGACGCCAGCACCGGCACCGCCACCTTCGCCAGCCAGAATCTCACCTGGACCGGCGACCTCGCCGCCGCCACCGCCAGCACCCCCGGTGCAAGCGCCACGATCACCTTCTCGGTGACGGTCAACAAGCCCGATAACGGTGACCACAGTCTGGCCAGCACGGTCACCTCGCCGACGGCGGGCAGCACCTGCCCGCTGACGGGCGGTCCCGGCGCCGGTTGCACCACGACGGTGCTCGTGCAGCAGCTGACGATCAGTGTCGGCACCAACGCGCCGGGCGGCACGGTGGCG
>DATIYI010000322.1:0-88258 GCA_035517695.1 Streptosporangiaceae bacterium | reverse complement strand
CTTCCACCAAGGGGACGGTGTTGGCACCCCGGAAAGATGATTTCGCGGCTCAATAGCCCGGCCTGCACATGCCCCTGCCAACGCTTCGCCAGGCCCTCGCGGAACCTCGACGCATAGCTCGGGGCCGCCGTGGGTTCGCTATGGGTTCGCTAGGGTTCGCTAGCCCTTCGGCATAGAGCTCTTCCATCTCCTCCTCCAGACCCGGTTCATCCCGGCGCTTTCCCCCACCCCTCCTCCGCCAGATGGCACTCGTCCTTGGTGAGCGAGGTCACGTCTCCCGGTGGAGGCAGCGCACCCAGACTGACACCCGGCCTATCCGCCACGGCCCGGACGGTCCGGTCACCGCCCAGGCCGTCGCCAACTACCTCAGCAGATACGCGACCAAAAGCGCGATCTGGTGAGGTAGTGGATGCTGTATCCGAGCGTGGTCCTGCTTGACGATGGACGCGACCCGCCTCGGCCAGACCATAGCTCCGTGACAACGGAAATTGACGACTTCGCTATCGGCCACGGCGAACGCCACGATCTCGGCTCGAATATCGGCCTGCCCGATTTTTCGAGTTTGGAGCTCGTGGCTCCCATCGCCGGGTCGATTGCTGTGGCCTCACTGCCTCGAGACAAAATTGAACAAAGGCGCAGACGCATCAGATTGCACCGGCCTGGCGGGTGATGCCGAGCCCGGTGCCGATGTCAGCCCAGGAATAGCCGACGCCGCGCAGCCCGGTCACGGCTTGGCCGATCACGTCATCGATCTCGGCGGACAGATCGGTCATGGCCGTCAACGCGTCGATGTCGCCGGTGGCGACGCGGCGAGTGTAGGCGCGCAGGACGCGGCAGGCGAACGCCGCGTACTCGTTTTCTACCGGCCGCCATGGTAGTTCCGATGTCAACCGTTCATTGACGCCGTCGTGACGGTCAGCGCTCGCCGCTGGTGAGGAGCCGTGATGACGGGTCAGGACCGATTCCTCCACCAACAGCACCACTGACACTTCGCCGCCCTGGCTCCCCGCGCGCCGCCGCCGCACCAGGCGCTACCCACGACAACAGCAATGCTGCCGTCCCGCAACACGACCAACCGCAACAAGCGTACTGTCCAGGGAAAGACCGTGAGCGCGGCTGAGGTGGGCAGTTGGGCAAGCCCGGTCGTCGATCAGGACACCGATCAGCGCCGACCAGCCAGACTCGGGCAGCTGAAGGCCAGCGGTGGCACCTTCCAGATGACACGCCCGAATGGCGGCGCCGAGAAAGACAACTGTGACGGCAGATTTGCGCCGGTCATAGTCCGAGGTAGGTGCGGACGGCCCGTTCCAGGCTGGCCATCTCGGCGCCGCCCAGGCGGCCCCGGCGGTTGTGGAGCCTGGGCTTGGGGACGGTGTGCAGGTTGGTCGCGTTGGCGTAACTCTCGGCGTACTCGGCCAGCCAGGCCCGCGTCAGCGCCCAGCGGGATGTGCGTATACCTGGGCCCCGCGGTTCCGGTCACCAGTACGACCATCACCGCCCCCAACCGGGCGATCATCGGGTTCACCGTCAAGATCACAAACGGGCGCGTGCCCGCCCCGCGGACGTGGGCATCCCACACCTCACCCCGCAGCGGCTCCACCGCTACGCAGACCACAGCGCGGACGTGAACTCGGACACCGGAGCCGGCTTGCCCGCGTAAGACTCGTCATAGGACGCGGCCATCGCCAGCTCCCTGGCTTGCTTGTGGATCAGGCGCAGCCCCTCCCGCACCAGCTCCGACGCGCTGCGCAATCCCAGCACCGCCGCGTCATCCTCCAGTTCGCGCGCGAACCCCGCATCCATCCGGGCCTGCATCGTCACTGTGCCCGCCGAGGCGCTTACCCGCGGGGCTCCCCGGCCACCCGAAGCGCGCCTGGCGGACCTGTGGCCACCGCGAGCAGCCGGAGCAGACGTGCCAGCCGCCCCCGACTCGGCGGCTCGTGCCTGCGGTTCACTCATGTCTTTAATTTGTCATACACGAGGCGTGGACTGCGGCCAGCCGGGTAATTCCCATCGGCACCCCGCAGCAGCGTCCCCGTTCGTTACGGCCACCCGCCGCGACCCGGCTGAGACCCGAGGTCAGGCAGCGTCCGGGGGACCGCACCGACCCTCACGGCCACCGCCCCGCTCAGGCATGCCTCGCACTCTCGGCCAGGTGGGGCTGCGCCCGATTCGCGTCCGGCCAAGATCTCTGCGAGCATGTTTTAGCTGGTCAGTGGCATGCACAGCCAACCTCCCCGGAGCCGTGAGCGCAGGTTCGAATCCTGTCGGGGCACCTAGCATCACCAACAGGATCCCATCGGCCACCGGATTCGTTATTCGCGTGAGTTCGATCACGGGCGGCATGCGGCAGCCGATGCATCCTCGCGGACCCGCTCGCGTACCAGCGTCAGCAGGTTGCCACGAGACAACCCCGCAAGCCACGATTCCAATGCACGGGCCCTCGGGGCGGGTACCCCATGAGTTTCGTCGGGTAGGTAAATGTGTCGGCAATTGACAGGTCACACAGGATCTGCAACTGTGTCTGCAATTTGCGTGCTCACAGAGGATAGACAAATGTGTCCGCAATTGAGTGGTCACAGAGGTGGACAAGTGTGGACCCGTCTCGATAAATAAGAAGGGTGGTGCTGGCCAGCCCGACGTCCACGAATCGCGAATTAAGAGCAGAAGGTGGTGACGTAGTAATGGCACTACCCATCCGGCGCGGAGGCAGGTTTCCCGCGTCCCTGTTCGAACCCACAGCACTGTGGGACCCGGTCAGCGAATTCGATTACATGCGTGACCGAATGGGGCGGCTGTACGAGCAGCTTACCCAGCAAGGACACGACCAGTCGCCATGGCAGCCGGACATCGAAGTCGATGAGACCGAGGAGTATTACACCGTCAAGGCAGAACTCCCCGGGATCACCCGCGAGAACGTCGAACTGCAGGTCGACGAGCACAGCCTGAGTATCGCCGGTTCTGTCCGCGAGGAGCAGAGCGAGCAAACGATGCACCGGCGAGCCGGGCGGTTCTTCTACCGCACGGTCCTGCCGCGGGACATCGACACCGAAAAGGTCCAGGCCACCATGAGGGAGGGGATACTGACCATCCGCCTCCCGAAGACGAAGCAGGCGACCCGCAGGGTACAGATCCGCGCCTAAACGGCCGGGCCAGGTAGCTGGGGGCCGGGGCGAAGTTACCCGGCCCCCAGCCCAGCCCTGGCGGTGAGCGTCATGCCCGCCGCCAGGGCTGGCCATTGCCGCGCGAAGCCGGATGTCTCACGGCCGGCTTCGCGCCACATCGCCTCAGCTCACACACAGGTCCTGTTGCGGCAAATTGGATGTGGCGTTCGCAGCACAACGCATCGTCCGCCAATCCAGACCGCCGGATAAGCGCACTTGTGCAGCGACGGCCGCGGGGGCTGGGGCCGCAGGAATACGCATCGCCCGCCTATCCAGACCTCCGGACGAATGCACCTATGTAGCGGCGGCGGGGGCGGCGGCCGCAGGATGATGCACCGTCCGTCTACCCAGACCGCGGGATAAATGCACCTGTGCGGCGGGGGTGGAACGATGCACCGCTGCGTCGCGTGAAACGGTGGGCATGGCCCGACGGGGCAGTTCTGGCCGTGACCTCTGCCTCTGGTTGAAGGGATGCATGGGGCCGGCCGTGGTCTTGTTCTGTTCAGCCCGACCACGATCTTACTGTGCGGTGAGCCTTTCTGGGGCTGGGCGAACGCAGCGGTTGTTACGCTCAGCACGATGACTGCGGCCGAGGTCACGATAGCTGCGGGCAGAAGAGTCCTTCTCACTCTTGCCTCCTTGGTGTAGCAGATCGTTACGTAGAGTACCTTAGTGATTACTAATTGTCACCAGTTGGCGCCAGGAAAGATCAGAAGCCCGGCCCGCTTCGACCGAACCCCGACGCGGCCGGCCGCGGCCTCACCCGCGCCACGGCAACGCCTGAAGGAGGTAGTGCCGTGCCGACTGAGGCCAGCACGCCGCGCGCACCTACAACCCTCGGCAAGGGCCGGATAGAGGCATTCATCGCATCAGCGACGGAGTGTTCTCCATTGCCGCCACGCTGCTCGTACTTGACCTTGCAGTTCACCCATCGGGCACACCGCTGCAGCAGGTGCTTCACGCCTGGCCCGGGTAAGTGGCGTATGTCGCCAGCTTCCTGACGATCGGCGGTACTTCGATCGCCCACACGGCATTGACCGACCGGCTCGCGCGGACCGACCCGATCTTCCTGCGGCGCAACTTGCTCGTCTTGCTTGTGGTGGCGTTCCCGACGTTCCCGACCCGGCTGGTCACAGACGCACTGCACCACGGGGGTCACGAACGCGTGGCCGTAACGGTCTACGGGCTGACGCTCCCGGCAAAGCGCTTGCTGCGGTTCTCCCTGGATGTATACGCGCGGCGCGAGCACCACTACTGGCGCAGCAAGACGGCGAGGAGCCGCGCAGTACGCGAAGCAAACTGCTGCCCATCGTCATCGGGTATGTGATCGTGATCCTCGTCGGGCTCGGCTTGCCTGCAGGGGCGGTGGCGTTGTACTTCGGTATTGCGGTGTACCTGATTGTGCCGTTCCGAGACGTCGCACGGCTGCTGTCCCGGCGCTCATAACCCCGCCAATCAACCCCGCGCCCTAGCCGGCTGCTTCGAGACCAGCGCCACCCAAGCCGGGAGCGATCTCAGCGAGGCAGTCTAAACCGGGCAACCTGGTACAGGATCTGACCCACCACCAAGGTCAACTCTGCCAGGACGTGTGCGGCACGGCAGATACGACGGGCGGGTGCTGACTGACGGCGCGGCCATAGCAGGCGCCGGACCGAACGTTCCTTCCTGGGCGGCAGGTAGTGCGCAGCGGACTGGTTCACGAATGCCTCATCGCTTTCGGGGGACCAGGGGGTGTCACATGCCCGCCAGTCATAGTCCTTGGAGCGGCCGGACACCCAATCGTGCATGTACTGGTTGTCCTCGCGCCACTCGGGCGAGCCAGGCGTCGCCTGTCCCTCGTGCGGCGCATCCAGCCAGTGCCAGTCGGTTTCGATGACGGCACAAACAAGCACGCCCTCAGCGGTTCGTGCGAAGAGCAGCCGGTCATGCCGGCCAAGAATGTTGAGGTCGCGGTTGCGGCTCATGGTCCTTCCTCAGTGTCTTCGCTCGAGCGCATCACATACTTTCTCAGTGCATCACATAGCCCTATATATCCCAACCTGAGATGTACTTATTGTGTGTGATCTGCGTCACCAAATTCTAAAGACAAACGCGCATCTTTAAAGTTTCTCTGAAATTTGCACTGAGTACAAATCTTGGTACGTGTAAATTCCGGCAGAAAACCGGGCGGCGGCCCGGCAAGCAGCCCGGCGCGCCGGGCAGGACGTTAGGACTGACCGATGACCCGGATGAGACCATCGAGTGCGCGCCCGGAATGCGGGCGGTGCGGGCGGGACCTGACCGGGGAGCCCGGGGTGCCTGGCCGCCAACCAGCGGCGGCATACCGCCCCGCCCGGGACGCGAGACGCGAAGGGTCTCGAGCAAGCCGACACGCACCGTGGAAAGCATCCACGACAAGTACGCGGACTCACCGAGAAAGCAGCGGCGGTACGCTACCGAACACGGCGGCGAATGGCGCGATGACGACGGGCTCACCCACAACATGCCCGGTGAGAACTCTCGCTAATGCGGCACCCCCGGGCAGCGAAGGCCGCCGGTGTCATGCGTCCCCAGATCGAGATGACCAGGCAGGCCTACCACCAGCACCGGTGCGTTCATAGCCAACGGCAGCCGCTCGGCGGGACCATCGGCCCTGGGGGGCGCCCACCATCAAGCGCAGTCTTGTTGCGTAGGCGGCAGGAGAGGCAGGTGCCGGTGATGTCGGAGGCGTCGGCAAGGTGGGCGGTCGATGAACTGGGCCCGGCAAAGGTTATCTTTTTGCGCCCCTGCGCCGGGGTGGAAGCGGTTGTCGTGGTCGATAATGTGGCGCTCGGCCCGGCGATCGGTGGCGTGCGGATGCGGCCCGACATCACGGCGGGTGAGGTGGCACGGCTTGCCCGTGCGATGACCATGAAGAATGCGGTGGCGGGGCTGCCACATGGCGGCGCTAAGTCCGGCATCGCCGCGCTGCCTGACCTCGCGCCGGTGGACCACGAACGGGTGATGCGCGCGTTCGCGCGCGCCATCGAGCATCTGACCGAGTACATACCCGGGCCCGACATGGGCACTAGCGAGACGTCCATGGGGTACGTGTACGACGAGATCGGCCGATGTGTTGGCCTGCCGAGCGTGCTCGGCGGGATCCCGCTCGACCAGCTTGGGGCGACCGGTTTCGGCGTGGCTGTATGCGCGGATGTGCTCAGCGAGGCAAAGCTTCTCGACCTCGAAGGTGCGCGCGTGGTCATCGAGGGCTTCGGTGCGGTAGGCAGCAACGCGGCTGCCGCGCTGGCGGAGCGGGGCGCCCTGATTATCGCCGTCTCGGATGTCCAGGGCGCGATATGGGAACCGGGCGGCCTTGACGTGCCTGCTCTGGTGCGGTTCGAGCACGGCGACGGCTCGGTGTCCGGTTTCGGCGGCGGCAGGGCCATCCCACGTGACGACATCCTCGGCTTGGACTGTGACATCTTCATTCCCGCGGCACAGCCCGATGTGGTAACCGCGGACAATGCGGGAAAGATCGCGGCGCGGGTGGTCATTGAGGCAGCTAACATCCCGCTCACCAGGGAAGCCGAGACCGAGCTATACGAGCGCGGTGTGCTCTGCGTCCCTGACGTGGTAGCCAACTCGGGCGGTGTCATCTGCGCGGCGGCCGAGCACCGCGGCGCCGGCAGGGCAGAGGCGTTCGCCGAAATCGAAGACAAGATCCGCGCGACCACGGCCGAATTGCTCGACCGCACACGCGACACGATGCTGACGCCACGCGCGGCCGCCGTCCAGATGGCCGAGTCGAGGCTTGCGCAGGCGCTTGCCGTCCGGCGTCGTTACTGACGCCCAGATGGTGCGCTCGGCGGGGCTTTTCGCCCGTCGGCCGTGTCAGGATCGGTGGTTCGCGCATCCTCATCCGGGTTCTGATCTGGGCGGTAGCGCTCGCGGTCGCGACCGCCCTGGTGCCGGGTATCTCGCTGACGGCGGGAGGCACGGCGGCCAAGGCAGCACCTTGATGGTCGTCGCGCTGATCTTCGGTGCCGTCAACGCTGTGCTGAAGCCGATTGTGAAGGCGATCGGCTGCCTGTTCTACATCGTCACCCTCGGGTTAATCGGGCTCGTTGTGAACGGCCTGCTGCTCTGGCTCACGAGCTGGGTCGCGGGAAAACTGAGCCTGCCGTTCTATGTGCGCGGGTTCTGGCCGGCGTTCTGGGGAGCGATCATCGTCGGCGTGGTCGGCTGGCTGCTCAACCTGCTTGTCCGAGACCGTGACGAGGCACCTGCGGAATGACGGGGCGCGTGTGGCCCTGCTCACCCTCATTGGGCGATGCCGCCAAGTAACCGCAGGTAGTCACGGTGCCGACCGGCACGCTGGGGACCTTTGACCCTAACGTCCGACCGCCACGCTGAGTAAATCTTGGGGGCGAAGTGCGGCATTCACGACGTTCGCCCGGCACCGCCGCCTGGCGCACAATGCTGCCATCGAGACGAAGGGACGCCTCATTCCTGCTGGGTGACGCGCCAGCGCCGGTCGGCCGGCACGACGACGCCACGCGGATGACGATCCCGCTCGAGCTGGGCTTGTTCGCAAGGGCCCGGGCGCACGGTACAGGCAAGCGCACATGACGCTTGACAGGACAATACCGGCGGACTAACCCTTAGCGGGTGAGGCCTTCGCTGGCTCACCGGCCAAGATTGGACCGTCGGCTTGGGGGACCGATGACGACCGTATCAACCAAGCGGCTGACGCCTGAACGGGTGACTGAGCCGGAGCGAGTCAATGGGGACGCTCCGGGCGGCCGTCTGCTTGAATCCAAGCTTGCCATCCCAAAGCCTGTCTTCCGCGTGCTTGGACGAGCGCGGCTGAGCAGCCTGCTCGACCTTTCCACGCAGCATCGCATCAGCCTGATTTCCGCGCCCGCAGGCTCGGGAAAGACCACGTCGTGCGCGTCATGGGCGCAGGGTCGTATCCACGCCACCCGAATCGCGTGGCTCAGCCTGGATCACGCGGACAATGATCCTGTGCGGTTCCGCTCATACCTGCTCGCGGCGCTGCGCCGAGCCGAGCCCGCACTGAACGAGATCGCACACGACCTGCAGCGCGGCTCGGCCGACGACTTCCCGTTGCCGTTGATCAGGGCAGCGGAACGATTCAGCGAGCCGCTGATCCTCGTGCTCGACGACGTGCACGAGCTTGCCAACCCCGAGGTGCTGGGCTGGCTGGATCAGCTCACCAGGTACGCGCCGCCCATGTTCCGGCTGATCCTTTCCGGCCGCAGGGCCCCTCCGCTGCAGCTTGCCAGGCTGCGCGTGTCAGGCGAACTCGCCGACATCGACACGGCCGACCTCGCCTGCACACCCGACGAGGCGGACGCCTACTTCGCGATGCTCGGCCTGCGCGTCGACCGCATCGACCGCGACGAACTACTAAGGCGCACCGAGGGCTGGATGGCAGGCATCCGGCTCGCGGCACTACGGACCCGGGCGCACTCAGGCAACGTCCGCGTCACCGACATCGCCGGGGACGACCCGATCGTCACCGACTACCTGCGCGATGAGGTGCTGACAGGCCAGGACCCACAGACACGGGTGTTCCTGCTGCGTACGAGCATTGCCCCGCACCTGACGGGTAAGCTCGCGGACGCGCTTACGAGCACCGCCGACGGTGCTCGCTCCCTGGATCGCCTCAGCAGGGAGAACAGTTTCGTCCAGGCGCTCGACAGCGAACGGACGTGGTACCGCTATCACCCGTTGCTGCGGGAACTGCTCCTCGCCGACCTGCGGCGTGAGATGCCGCACGAGATTCCTATCCTGCTGCGGCGCGCCGCGCGCTGGTACACACAACACGGCCGGCCAGTCGAAGCCCTGCGCAGCTCGGTCGAGGGGCAGGACTGGGATTACACGGCTCAAGTGCTCGCTGGGAGCGACATTGCCATCCTGCTGTCCCGCGGACCTGCCGAACTCGAGCGGGTAATCGCCCCGGTCCCCCCTGACCTGGCCTTTGACGATGTGGCGGTCGGCGCTGCCTGGGCCGCCGCGCGGCTTTGGACGCGCGATCCCGATGGTGCGGACGCGCTGCTCGAGGCGGCGGATACCGCCCTGGACCGGGCCGCGACGCCGGTCCGGCGCATCGTGGAGCCGAAGCTCGCGGCCCTGCGCCTGCTGCAGGCAAGCTGCCGCACGTGCGCCGACCCTGGACTGCTTGCGCGGGCGGCGTCGCAGGCCGATCAGGCCACTCACCTGGCGAGTACTCAGCCAGAGCACCGGGCGGCCGGTTTCCTGTGGTGGGCGCTCGGCGTCGCGCTGCTACGTTTGGCCGAACTACCGCAGGCGCGCATGGCCCTGCGGGCAGCTGATCGCGAACTCGGGGCCGGAGACTTCGCGGAACTGCAGCTGCGGGCGCGGGCGTGGTCGGCGATTGGCGAGGCGTGGCACGGGAACCTCAGGACCGCCGACGCGGTCGCCGCCGAGGTGCTGGGTGGCGAGGTGCGGGGTGGCGAGGTGCCGGGTGGCGAGGTGCTCGGTCGCGAGGTGCTGGGTACCGAGGCCATAGGCACCGATACGCCTGCGGCGCTCGCGACCAGGAACATCGCCCGCCTCACTCTCGCGTTTGTGAGCCTGATGCGCGACGAGCTCGCGGTCGTCCACCGGCTTCTCGACGAGATCGACTATCAGGGGCACCAGCGGATTCCAGGTGAGCCGTCGATCGTTTCTTCCGCCGAGCTGATCCGCGTGCGCGCCCTTGTCGCACAGGGCGACACCACGAAGGCCCGCGTTGCGCTCATGCGGTTGCAGCACGAGTTCGGCGAGGCCACTCCTGCGGTCGCGGAGGCGGTGACGTTCCTCGAGGGCGAGATAGCGCTTCGCTCCGGCGACAACGACCTTGGCCGCAAGGTTATCGCTCGCCTGGCGGCACAGGACGAAGGCTCCAGCCGGGCAGGCGACCGCCTGACGCTGGCGTGGCTGCTTCTGGCCTCGGCTGACCCGCAGGGTGCGCTGCAGGCCGCGGAACCATTCATCGCAGGCCCCGCCGCCGAGGTGAAGGTCCATGACCAGGTCAGCGCCCTGCTCGTATGCGCGATCGCACACCGCAGGCTGAAAGCGCCGCAGCGCGCCGTGGCGATGCTCGAACAGGCACTGCTGCTCGCCGAGCCGGAAGGCATCTGCCGGGTCTTCGTCGACGGCGGGGCCGCCGTGCGCTCAGTGCTGACCGTGCTTGTCCCGCCCACCAGCCGCAGCGCCGGTTTCGCCGGGAAGATCTTGCAGCGCCTCGACGCCCAGATACCCGCTGGATCAAGCACACCTGACGGCGACGCCCTCCCGCTCAGCGACAGCGAGCTTGCCGTCTTGCGTTTCCTGCCGTCACATCTGACGAACGAGGAGATCGGGGAAGCGTTGTTCCTTTCCGTCAATACCGTCAAGACGCACCTGCGGTCCGCCTACCGCAAGCTCGGCGTGCGTTCGCGGCGTGAGGCAATCGCCCTCGCACGGAATAGGGGGCTGGTGGCCTGACCAGCATCCGTTCACCTCTGCGGGATGACGACGCCCGCACGGGGCCTTGACGACACTCTCAACTACGAGAGCTGAGAGTTCTCGCTGGCCAGCAAGGGTGCGGCGAAAGCCGCCGGACCAGCGACCGCCAGGAGCCCGCGGATGCCCCGACCGATCGACGACTACGCGCTCATCGGTGACCTGCACGCGGCGGGTCTGGTGTGCCGTGATGGCTCGATCGACTGGCTGTGCCTGCCGCGATTCGACTCCCAGGCCTGTTTCGCCGCGCTTGTCGGGGACGGGCGTCACGGGTACTGGCAGATAGCTCCCGAGGGTGCGGCCGCCCGGGTCAGACGGAGGTACCTGGCAGAAACGCTGGTGCTCCAGACCGAGTTCAGCACCGCATCAGGCTCGGCGCGGCTCGTCGACTGCATGCCTCCGCGAGGGGTCAACAGCAGCGGAGACAGCGATGACCGCGGCGAGGACCCAATGGTGCTGCGCATGGTGGAGGGCGTGCGTGGCCAGGTCCGGCTGCGGATGACGCTGAGCCCAGGGTTTGAATACGGCTCGGCACATCCGCAGATCCTGCGGCGCGGCAACGCGTCTTGCTTCGTGGCGGGCTCGGAGGCATTGTGGCTGTTCAGCCCGGTCCACCTGCGGCGCAGGCAGGGCATTGGCGTTGCCGAGTTCTCGGTAAGCGAGGGCGATCAGGTTCCGTTCGCGTTGGTCTGGCGACCTGCGCACGCCGGGCCGCCCGCCCCGCCGCAGGTACCCACGCTTGCCCAGCGAACCGCACGCTGGTGGCGCGAGTGGGTGGCCGGCCTGCGGTACGAGGGCGAGTGGCGTGACGCGGTGATCCGTTCGCTGATCACGCTGAAGGCGCTCACCTACGCACCGACCGGCGGCGTGATATCGGCGCCCACCACCTCGCTGCCGCAGCAGCCCGCTGGCTCGCGTAACTGGGATTACAGGTACTGCTGGCTGCGCGACACCGCGGCGGCGCTCGACGCGCTCATTCACGGCGGTGCGCTCGCCGACGCGGGCGCCCTGCTGAATTGGATGATCCGGGCCGTCTCCGGATCGCCCGAGCGAGTGCAGTCGCTCTACGGGCTTGGCGGCGAGCGGCGACTGCCCGAGCTCGAACTCGGCTGGCTGACCGGCTACGAAGGGGCCAGGCCGGTAAGGATCGGAAACGCGGCAGCCGAACAGTTCCAGCTCACCGTGTACGGCGACGTGCTCAGGGCCCGGCTGAGGGCACGGATGGCCGGGATGCCCGCCGGCGCCGATCCATGGAAGCCCGACGCGGTGCTCGGCTTCCTTGAATCGCGGTGGCGGGACCCTGACGCGGGCATCTGGGAAGTGCGCGGCCTGCCCCGCCAATTCGTGCATTCGAAGGCGATGGTGTGGACCGCCGCGGATGCCGCGGTCAAGATGATCGAGCATTTCGGCGACCCCGGTCCGGTGGACCGCTGGCGACGGCTGCGCGAGGCGGCAAGGGCCGAGGTTCTCGAGCGCGGCTATGACCCGCGGCGCCGCACGTTTGTGCAGCGTTACGCGGCGGCCGACCTGGACGCGAGCCTGCTGCAGTTGCCGCTGCTCGGTTTTCTCCGCGCCACCGATGAGCGGGTCACCGGCACCGTCGAGGCGGTCACGGCTGAGCTGAGCGAGGATGGCCTGCTGCGGAGGCACGTCACCGACATTCTTGGCGGCGTGGACGGCATCCCATCGGAGGAGGGCGCGTACCTGCCGTGCTCGTTCTGGCTGGCCGAATGCCTGGGCCGGATGGGCAGGGTCGGGCAGGCCCGCGAGCTCTTCTGCCGGGTGCTTGATCTGCGCAATGACGTCGGGTTGCTGGCCGAGGAATACGACCTGCTTCGCGGACGGCTGGCCGGCAACTTCCCGCTGACCGGATGCCACGCAGCGCTCATCGCCGCGGCCGTGACCTTGAGCTCGGCGGACCAGCCGCTGCTTCCCGGCCACGCCGCCTGAGCTGGCGGGAGCTACCAGAGGCGCCAGAGTCGTTAGATCCACCAGAGGCAATTGAGTGGCCTCTGAGACATGTGGGCCACCTGGGACCTGGGCTGGGCTGCCCAAGCTCACCTGCCCGTGGGCACCACCCATTCCGGGTGAATGCCGCGCCGGCCGCCGCGGCCGTCCGGCAGCCTGCCAACGGCGGTTAGCACCCTTGGCGGCGCCGGTTCACCCGCCTGGGGGGAGGTGATCGCGGGGCGCTCAGGAGAACGTGGATGGCGGTGAAGGGAGGCCTGCCGTGAGTATTGGCGCCAGCGTCGTGCTCATCCTTATCGGCGCGATTCTGCGGTTCGCGGTCACCTGGTCGCCTCAGAACGTCAACCTGCAGACGATTGGTGTGATCTTAATGATCGGCGGCGGCGTCGGCCTGCTCGCCTCGATTGTGGTCGCGATCACGCGTCGCAGGAACCGGACGGCGGCGGAGGTATACGAGCAGCGACGTTACATCGAGCCGCCACAGTGACCGACCAGCCTGGAAGTGGCATTTCCTTCGGGGAAGGAGTTAACCAATGTCCGAGCACGATGGCGCCACTGGCCCGCGGGGCGCGGATGCGGCAGCTTTTTCTCCAGACGAGCGCGCGGAACTAGAGGCGCTACGAGCCGAGGTCGCGGAACTGCGCAGCAGGCCCGCCAAGCCTGCCAGGCACCGGATCAGCTGGCGCACCCCGGTCGCCACGCTGCTGATCATCCTCGGCTGCGTGCTCGCACCCATCTCCATCCTCGCGGTGTGGACGGCTAACCAGGTTTCCGACACGAACAGGTACGTGGCCAACGTCACGCCGCTGATCAAAGATCCGGCCATCCAGAACGCGCTAACCGACAAGATCACAAACGGGATCGTGGCGCAGATCAACGTGCCGGGTCTCACCAGCCAGGCGTCGACCCTGCTCAACCAGAAGGGCCTGCCCCGCGTCGCCACCCTGCTGCAGGGCTTCTCCGGCTCGCTGACCAGCGCTGTGACCGGATTCGTTCACAGTCAGGTCGCCCGGATCATCACCGGCCCGCGGATGGCGAACGCATGGGTGCAGGTGAATCAGGTGGCGCATCAGGAACTGGTGAAAGCTCTGTCAGGCCGCGGTGGTGGTTCCATCACTGTCAGCAATGGCCAGGTCACCATAGGCCTAGCGCCCTTCATCAACATCGCCAAACAGGACCTCGTGGCGCGCGGGCTGACCATCGTGAACAAGCTTCCCGCCATTAACCCCACGTTCGCGCTATTCCCGTCCAAGGACCTGGTGCGGGCGCAGACCGCGTACCGGCTCATCAACGACCTGAAGATCGTGCTTCCGATCATGACGCTCCTGCTCCTCGGCCTCGGCGTGTACATCGCCCGGGGCCACCGCAGAGCGCTGATCGGCGCTGGCCTTGGGTTCGCGGCGTCGATGCTGGTGCTCGGCGCCGGCTTGCTGATCGCACGCGGCATGTACCTGAACACCGTGCCGAGCAGCGTGCTGCCCGGCGACGCGGCCGCCGCCGCGTTCGACATCCTGGTGCGGTTCATCAAGACCGCGCTGCGCACCTTCCTCGTGGTCGGTCTCGTGGTGGCCGCCGCCGCGTTCATCACCGGCCCTTCCGTCACGGCTGTCCGCACCCGGTCGGCGTTCGGATCAGGTCTGGGGTGGGTCCGGCGCGGCGGCGAATCGCACGGCCTGCGGACCGGCCCCGTCGGCACCTGGACCTACGCGCACCGGCAGGCGCTCCGCATTGGGGCGGTCGCGCTGGCCGCGCTTATCTTCGTCTTCTCTGTCCCCACCAGCGCCCCGGTCGTGATAGTGATCGTCGTATTGCTGCTCGTGGTGCTCGGTCTCATCGAGCTCATCGGCAGGCCACCCGCGGAAGCCAAACCCCCGGCGGCCAAACCCGCCTAGCGGACCCGCCTGGCCGTTTGCCAGGCCGAGGTCGCGCACCCGGTCAGGACGTGGTGAGCTCAGCTTCGAGGGCTTCGCTCGGCGGCACCGCCAGGTCACAGGCGATGTCGTACACGACGGCGCGAAGTTCGCCCTTGCTGACCGGTTCGTCCTGAAAGAACAGCCAGCCCACGTGCACCGCCGTGAACGCCAGGCTGGCCCGCATCCGCTCCGGCAGTGATGCGCCGGGAACCTCGATGAGCCCGATAAGTGCGCGCATCCGCGCACGGAACAATTCCGTTGCGCCATCGGACTCGAGGTTCTGCATCGCCGCCTTGTTGGTCTCGAGAAACCGGAAGACGCCGGCCCGCCGCACGACGATGTCGATGTAGCGATCGAGCAGGCCGCGCCGCGTCTGCGCCGTCCGTGGCTGGTCGCTGCCCCAAGCGATCAGTTCGTCGACATCGCGGGCGTAGTCATCGAAAAGGCAGCGGACGATGTCTTCCTTCGACTTGAAGTGGTAGTAGAGCGCGGCCTTGGTGACGCCGAGCCGCTCGGCGATCTCGCGGAGCGAGGTCTTGTCGTACCCCCGCTCAGCGAACAGGTCCAGGGCCACCGCCTGGATCCGGCTACGGGTACCGTGTCTGTCCTCAGCCATGGGTCTTCGAGCTCCGCTGTAGTCGGCGCTGCGCTTCCGCGGTGTGATCCGCGCTGCGTTCGGCGCTGCGTTCCGCCTGCGGCCGCTGTGTTTCGCGGCCCGATTTCAACTTGACGGCTATCTGGCGAGTAGCTTACCGTACGGCAAGTAAGTGGACAAACAGGCCACCGCGCACAGGCCGGCCTGTAGCAGCAGGGAGCTCACCGTGATCGTGAAGGGCGCAGCGGACGGCCCGGTGAATGGCGCAGTCAACGGCAGCACGGCGAACGGCGGTCAGGCGTCGCGTAGGGAGATTCTCCTTGTCCTGCCCGCACTGATGCTGGCGATGGTGCTTGCCATGCTCGACCAGTTGATCGTGGGTACCGCGCTGCCGCGAATCGTTGGCGACCTCGGCGGTGTAGCGCACCTGTCCTGGGTCGTCACCGCGTACGTGCTCGCGGCGACGATCACAACGCCGCTCTACGGCAAGCTCGGCGACCTGTACGGGCGTAAGAAGTTCCTCATCGCCGCGATCGTGATCTTCCTGGTGGGCTCGATACTGGCCGGCCAGTCGCATTCCATGGCCGAACTCATCTCTTTCCGCGCCATCCAGGGCCTCGGTGCCGGTGGGCTGATGGTCGGGGTGATTGCGACCATCGGCGACCTGGTGCCGCCGCGTGAACGCGGCCAGTACATGGGTTACATGATGGCGGTGATGATGCTGGCCATGATCGCCGGACCGCTGGTCGGCGGCACCATCACGGACAACTTCTCCTGGCGCTGGATCTTCTACATCAACGTGCCTGTCGGCGGGGCCGCCCTCATCTACCTGGCCATTGTCATGCACACGCCGCGCAAACGGATCAGCCACAAGATCGACTACCTGGGCGCAGCGCTGCTCGCCGTGGCGGCCACCGCGCTCGTCCTGCTCGCAAGTTGGGGCGGCACGCAGTACCGCTGGTCCTCGCCGCAGATCACGTGGCTCGCCGTGCTGGGGGTGCTGGCCACGGCCGCGTTCATCTGGGTCGAGACGCGGGCGATAGAACCGATCCTCCCACTGCGGCTGTTCCGCAATCCCAACTTCTCGATCGTCTCTGTCATGATCTTCCTGACCGGGTTCGCGATGTTCGGGGCGATCACCTTCCTGCCGCTCTACCAGCAGACCGTTCAGGGCGCGTCGGCGACGGTCAGTGGCCTGCTGCTGCTGCCGATGATGGCAGGGGCGATGGTGACCTCGCTGATGGCCGGCCAGGTGATGACCCGGAGCGGCAGGTACAAGGCGTTCCCCATCATCGGTGGTGCCGCCATGGCGGCTGGCATGTACCTGCTATCCATGCTCGGGGTGGGCACCAGCCGGGTCACCTCCGGCATCTACATGGCCGTGCTCGGCATCGGCATGGGCTTCCTCATGCAGATCACCACCACCATCGCGCAGAACAGCGTCGAGCCGGGCGACATGGGCGTGGCGAGCAGTTCGCGGACGTTCTTCCAGCAGATCGGCGGCTCGTTCGGCGTGTCCCTGTTCGGCGCGATCTTCGCCAGCCAGCTGCAGGAGGCACTGCGCACCCGCGCGCCTGGAATGCACCTGAAGACCAGTGGCGGCCAGTTCGACCCAACGGTGATCACACATCTGCCGGCAGTAGTACGCGACGCCGTCTTCTTCGCGACCTCGCACGCCGTCCACTATGTCTTCCTGTGGGCCGTGCCTTTCTCGGCGATCGTGTTCGTGATCGGCTGGTTCATCCGGGAGGTGCCGCTGCGCGGCCGCGCCCCAGAAGCTACCCCGGAACAAACACGGGCCCCGGAACTGACCGCCTGAAAGCCCCGACATCCGCAAACCTGCTGAGACCGGCGCGTTAACAGTGCAGGAAAAACCGGTTACGACCGCCGTTTACTGCCAATTTCCCGCTTAAAGTCTTGCATCTGGGTACATGGGCCCATTGCAGGCACTGAGGGGTGACACCCTGGCCCTACTCGCGGTGGCGGACCGCGCAACAGCCGCGGCGGCGGGAGCGACCTCGCTGCGGAATCTCGCCCGCCATGACTGCCGCCTTGCCGTCGCGCACTCCGGTCCGGTTCTCTGGTACTGGTGTAACCGGTGCAAGTGAGCCGGTAAGTAGCCTGCCCAGGCAGGCTCACCCATCCGAGGTGGAGGCACGGCATGACGACGACACCGCCCGCGGCGCCGGCGCCCGACAGTCCAAGTAGTCCGGGTGCCGCCGAAGCTACGACGACGCGCAGCGCTTATCTGTCCGCGCTACTCGGCCGTCAGATCGCTGACCGCAGCGGCCAGTCGCTCGGGCGGCTGTCCGACGTCATCGTACGACTGCGGGGCGCGGACTACCCGCTGGTCACCGGCCTGGTCGCGGCCGTCGGCGGGCGGCGGGTCTTCGTGCCGATCGAGCAGACCAGCTCATTCGACGGCGAGATACTCAAGCTGACGAGCGCCAAGCTGGACCTGCGCAGGTTCGAAAGGCGCGAGGGTGAGGTGCTGCTGCGCGCGGACGTACTCGGGCACCGGCTGATCGACGTGGGCCGTGCGCGCCTGGTACGCGCGGACGATCTCCAACTGGCCCGGGTGGACGGCAGCTGGGTACTCGCCGGGGCGGATACTCGGCGGCGGCCACCACGGCTGCTCGGATTCCTTGGTCGCAACCACCAGGCGCACGAAGCCAAGGACTGGCGGGAATTCGAGGCGCTCATCGGCCACAAGAGCAGCGCGGTGCTGCGTGGGCCGTTCGCCCGGATCCGCAGGCTCAAGCCCGCGCAGATCGCCGATCTGCTCGAGGATGCCTCGAAGGAGGAGGAGTTCGAGATCCTCGGCCAAGTGCACGCCGATCCCGAACTCGAGGCGGACGTGTTCGAGGAACTTGATGAGGAACTCGCCTCGCGCCTGCTCGGCGCGCGGACGGACGCCGAGATCGCTGCCGTGCTCGCCCGGATGCGGGCGGACGACGCCGCCGACACGGTCGCCGAATTGCCACAGCGCCGCCGCCAGCCCGTGCTTGACCTGCTCCCGGCCGGCCAGCGCACCAAGGTGATGACGCTGATGGGCTTCAACCCGACGAGCGCAGGCGGCCTGATGGGAGTCGACTTCCTCGCCATGTCGCGCAAGGTCACCGTCCGCGATGCGCTTGACGCTGTCGGCCTGTCGGGCAACCTGCAGCCGGAGGCGCTGACCAGTGTGCACGCGGTGGACAAGGCTGGCCACCTGCACGGTGTGGCCCGGTTGGTGACACTGCTGCAGTCCGATCCGGCCGCAAAGTTGATCGACGTCAGCGATGCCGATCCGGTCCGGGTGGGGCCGGACACCGATGTCATGGACGTCGCTGTCCTGATGACCGACTACAACCTGATCACCATCCCCGTCGTGGACGACGAATGCACGATGCTCGGCTTGATCACCGTGGACGACGTGCTCGAGGTCACCCTGCCGGAGGACTGGCGGCGCCGTGAGGCGGCCATGCCGCCCGATGCGCACCGGGGCGGCAACGCCGATGAGGAGGACGAGTCAAGACCTGGCCAGCCCGGCGGCACTGGGCCCGGAGAGCAGGGCCCGCCCGGCCCGCCGCGTCGGGAGGGCACATGACCGGGCCGCGTGAGCCCGGGCAGAGGGATCAGGAAACCCAGCCAACGGCGCCGACACCGAGGATGGACGGGCGGCTAGACCCGGGAAAGCTTGATCATCGCCAGGAGACACCGGGCCGACCGGAAACGTCAAGCAGTCGGCGCGCGCCGGTGGCCCAGGCCCCCCGGCAGGCACCTAGCCGTCCAGAGGCGCCTAAGCGGGTCCTGGCGCCCCCGAGCGCGGTGCTCGACGAGGCGCACCTCGGCGACATCGAAGGGGCACTCGGCCGGATCCGGGTGGGCGAAGAGGATCATCGGCACGGGCTCAAGCGGCGCATCGTGACGTTTCTTGCCATCGTCGGCCCTGGGCTGATCGTCATGGTGGGCGACAACGACGCGGGCGGGGTATCCACCTACGCTCAGGCGGGCCAGAACTATGGCTACACGTTGCTGTGGGTGCTGCTGCTGCTGGTGCCGGTGTTGATCGTCAACCAGGAAATGGTGGTCAGACTAGGGGCGGTTACCGGGGTCGGGCACGCCCGTCTCATTATCGAGCGGTTCGGTCGCTTCTGGGGCGCCTTCAGCGTCGGCGACCTGTTCCTGCTCAACTTCCTCACCATCATCACCGAGTTCATCGGGGTATCCCTCGCCCTGGCATACTTCGGCGTCAGCAAATACATCGCGGTACCTATCGCGGCCGCCGTGCTTGTGCTCATCACCACGAGCGGCAGCTTCCAGCGCTGGGAACGGGCCGTGCTGCTGTTCATCGGCGCGAGCGTGGTAGTGGTCCCACTGGTGCTCCTGTCGCACCCGGCGTACGGCGCCAGCATTTACCACACCGTGGTGCCCGGCATCCAGGGCGGCGTCAGCTCGGACGCGATCCTGCTCATCATCGCGATCGTGGGCACAACAGTGGCCCCGTGGCAGCTGTTCTTCCAGCAGTCCAACGTCATCGACAAGCGGATCACGCCGCGTTTCATGGGCTACGAGCGCGCGGACACGGTGCTCGGCTCGCTTGTGGTGGTCGTCGGCGCGGGCGCGATCGTGATCGTCGCCACCTACGCCGTGAGTGGCACCGCCCTGGTCGGGCATTTCACCGATGCTCTCGGGGTCGCCGACGCGCTCGGCAACAAAAGCTACATGCTCGGCGCGCTGTTCTCGATAGTGCTGCTCGACGCCAGCATCATCGGCGCCGCGGCAGTCACGCTCGCGACCAGCTACGCGTTTGGCGACGTGTTCGGCCTCAAGCACTCACTGCACCGCAGTTTCCGCGACGCCAAGCCGTTCTACCTCAGTTACGCCGCGATGGTTGTGCTCGCTGCCGCCGTGGTACTGGTCCCCGGCGCGCCGCTGGGCCTGATCACCACTGCCGTCCAGGCTCTCGCCGGGGTGCTGCTACCAAGCGCGAGCGTGTTTCTGCTGCTGCTGTGCAATGACCCCGAAGTGCTCGGCCCATGGGTCAACCGCCGCTGGCTCAACGTCGTCGCCACCGTGATCATCGCCACCCTGCTGATGCTGTCCTTCATCCTGATGGCCACCACGCTGTTCACCCACCTCAACGTCGCCAGGGTCTCGGAAGTGCTGGCCGGCGTGCTGGTGGCCGCCCTGGTTGCAGCCGGGATCGTGCTACGGATCCTCCGTGGCCGCCACGGCATTGCCGGCCCCGCGACGGTGGCCCCGGTCAGCCGCGAGGAGCGGGCGCGCTGGCGGATGCCGCCTCTCGCCCTGCTCAAGCCAGTCACCTGGTCGCCTGGGACCAGGTTCGCCATGATTGCGCTCCGCGGCTACCTCGTGGTCGCCGTGCTGCTCCTGGTGATCAAGGCCATCCAGCTGGGTACACACTGACGTGCGCAGACCGGCAGGCGCGCCGTTCCGGGCGCGTGGCTGTTCGCATGCACCCGGGACCCATTGGCGCGGTAGCGCGTAGACTCGGGCCCATGGCGGGTGACGCGGGCACATCGGGAAAGACCGAGCAGGAGTGGCGGGAGCAGCTCAGCCCCGAAGAGTACCACGTGCTCCGCGAGGCAGGAACGCAAGCGCCCTTCACGGGTGAGTACACCGACACGAAGACGGTCGGCGTCTATCGCTGCCGTGCGTGCGGGACGGAACTGTTCCGCTCGGAAACCAAGTTCGAGTCGCACTGCGGCTGGCCGAGCTTCTACGCGCCCTCGGATAGCGACAAAGTCGAACTGCGCGAGGACCGGGCACTCGGGATGGTCCGGACCGAGGTACGCTGCGCCAACTGCGGCTCGCACCTTGGCCATGTCTTCCATGGCGAGGGGTACCGGACACCCACCGACGACCGGTATTGCATCAACTCGATCTCCCTCACGCTCGAGCCGGCGGATTAGGCTCCGCAAGCCCTGTAACGATCTTGCTGACCACGGACTGCGGCGTGTCGTCAGTGGAAACCGTCAGCGGGTTCTCATCCGGCTCGGGCGGTTCGAGTTCGGCGAACTGGCTGTCCAGCAGGCTGGCGGGGAAGAAGTGGCCGTGCCTGGCCGCGAGGCGCCTGGCGATGAGGTCCCTGTCGGCTTCCAGGTAGATCAGCCGGACTTGCGGCCTGCCAGCACGCAGCACGTCACGGTAGCGCCGCTTGAGCCCCGAGCACGTCACCACCGCCGGCTCGCCGACGGCAGCGCGCTCGTCGATCCACGCGCCGATGGACCGCAGCCACGGCACGCGATCGGCGTCGTCAAGGGGAATCCCTGCCCGCATCTTGGCCACGTTAGCCGCCGGGTGGAAATCGTCCGCCTCGGCATAGGCCCAGTGGAGCTGACCCGCGAGCATCGCGCCGACCGTGGTTTTGCCGCTGCCAGAGACACCCATCACAAGCAAGATCGGTGGAGCCACGAAGTTCAGTATCCACCCGAAGACGCGCTTTCCTCACGCGCACGCTGTACAAGCTCCAGTTTTGTGTACGCGGGCCGGCCGATCTCGAGGTACTTCGCCTTGACGCGCTCGAGATAGGTTTTCGCCGTGCTCGGCCGGATTCCGACCTGTTCCGCGACGGCGTCGAGGGTCATTCCTGACGCGTATGCGAGCAGCACAGAACGCTCGCGCCGCGACAACTGCGGGCGGGTATCGCCGGTGGAGCCCGCCGCGCCATTCCTGGGTGCTGAGGCACGGATGGCGGCGACGATGGCTGCGATCGTCTGTTTCCTGCCCGGAAGCAGGCACGCGCCCGTGCCGAGCAGTGAGGCGCTCAGGTAGGGATCCGAGCTCCTGCACAGCGCGAGCACGCGATAGCCCGCTCGGCACAGCGCGCGCACGTCAGCGGCGGTGCCGGGACCACCCTCGCGCGGTGCCACCTCGACGAGCACCACGTCGGGCCGCGGCTCAGCCATGCGCAGCAGCGCAGCCGCCCCGGTCTCCCGCACGTCCAGGTCTGGGACGCGCGCCGCGTATGCCCGGAGGCCCTCGAAGAGTTCGGGGTGTTCAGGGTCGTCCCAGACCACGGCCACGTCGATCGAATTGATCACCGTACTGCGCCCCCTTGCGCGTGCTCGTCACCATCCATCAGGTGGAACGAACGCCAGGGCCCCACCGGTTCACCAGTGGTGGCAAAAGGTGCGCCACGGGACGGAAGATACTCGCTGTTGTGGCGGCGCGGGTCCCCCTGGAATGAGCAGCTGCTCACGCAGTATTAATGCAGCTGAGACCCTTTCCCATCGACGCAGGATATGGGCGTTGATCGGAGTTGAATCTGCCGCGCTGAGTCACACTTTGATGGCACGATCGGGGCGCTCGTGCGCTGCGGCCAAATGGGCACTGCGGCACTGCGGTACCCAGGACGCGGGACATACGGAGGCTGTCATGCCGGGCGGTAATGCCGCGGTAATGCGCTCTCATCGGGGAGAACGTGGTAATTCTCATGCTCGAGAATCGGTCATTCGACCACATGCTCGGCTTCCTTTAGACCCATGCGGGAAAAGTGTCACCGTCCGGGCAGTCATACGAGGGCCTGACCGGAACAGAATCCAACCGGCTGGCGAGACAGCCAATGTATTCCGGATCAAGCCGGGCACTGCTGGCGCGTATCACAAGCCGGCGCCGATCCCGGCGAGGGCTACATGGCGACAGACGACCAGTTGTACGGGAGCCTCCAGGGCCCGACGAGCCATTCGAACCCGCGGCGTGCGAGGGCTTCGTCAAGGACTTCGCGTACACGCTCGGCTGGCAGGCCAAGGAGGGCTGGCCGATCCTGGCGGGCACGGTGACGGGCGACATCATGGGCTATTTCACACCCGATGCGCTGCCGGTATTGTCCGCGCTTGCCAAGGGGGTACGCGGTCTGCGAGCACTGGTTCGCCTCCGACCAACGGAGACGATGCCCAACCGCGCGTTCGCCTGTGCGGCGACGAGCCAGGGCCATATGGACGACAAGACCCATACCTTCACCGCGTCAAGCACCTTCGGCCTGCTCGGTGGCCACGGTCTCGGCTGGGCGATCCACGGATACGACGCTGAACCGCTTACCAAGTCCACGTTCACCGATATCGGCAAGGCGACCGGCGGGCACATCGGCCTTTTCGCCGACTTCACGTCGGCCGCGGCGGCCGGCACGCTGCCCGCTTTCACATTCCTCGAACCCAGCTGGGATTCTGCAGGCAAGAGCCAGCACCCCAACTACAACGTTGCGCTCGGCGAGCAGTTCATCCAAGACGTGTACGAGGCGGTGCGCGGCGGCCCCGGCTGGGCGCAGTCACTGCTGGTAATCACCTACGACGAGCATGGCGGCTGCTACGACCACGTACCGCCGCCATCGGACGCGGTGCCGCCGGACAACGACACGGGCGAGTTCGGCTTCGACTTCACCCGGTTCGGCACCGACCGGACTTCCGAAGACGAGTCCCGACCGTGCTTGTCTCGCCGCTGATCGAGCCAGGAACGGTGTTCGGTGTCCCGGCGGGCGCCACGCCGCTCGACCACACGTCGATCCTCAAGACCCGTACAGCAACGCTGGAACCTGCCGGCCCTGACCGCGCGCGACGCCGCGGCGCCAAGTTTCGCGGACGTCCTCACCCTCAGGACGCCGCGGACGGACGATGCCCTGGCGGGTGTGGTGGTACCGATGGTCGCCGGCCAGGCTCCAGCCGACGGCCCACACCTGCAGGAGAACCAGGCAGAGCTGATCTCCCGCAGATACCCGGCCGGAGCGGAACCCCCACCCGGCTACCCAGCGGTACCGCCGGCTCGGGCAGAGGCCTAGGAGGGCTACATCCGGACGCACAGCTCCCTTACGTCCTGAGGGATTGCGTCCTGAGGATTTGCGTCCCGAGGGTTACAAATAAGCAGACAGAGGGTCACAAGGGACAGACAGGTGGCCACAAGGGACAGACAGGTGGTCACAAAGGGACAGACAAGGAGAGGGCGAACCTGCCTTCCTCGTCGGTCCACCACGCTCGCATCTTGAACCCGGCCGCAGCCAGTTCGGCGCGCACGCCTTCCTCGCGGAACTTAGCCGATACCTCCGTGCGCATCTCCTCGCCGGCGCGGAAGCGCACAAGGACGCCGAGGGCACCTAGCTTCACGCTTTGCTCAGGCAGCGAACGTAGTCTCATCTCGATCCACTCGTTGGCGCCGTCCCACGCCGCGACGTGCCCGAACGTGGCCAGGTCGAAGTCGCCGTCAAGTTCCCTGTTGAGAACGCTGAGCACGTTCTTGTTGAACGCCGCGGTGACACCGGCTGCGTCATCGTAGGCGGCCACCAAGGTGGCGGGGTCTTTGACTAGGTCGGTGCCGAGGAGGAGGGTGTCGCGGGTGCCAAGCTCGGCGCGGAGCGAGGCGAGGAACTCCGCCCGCTCGGCTGGTAGCAGGTTCCCGATTGTGCTGCCGAGGAAGGCGACCATGCGCGGTCCGCCTGCGATGGGCAGACCCAGGTGCTCCTCGAAATCCGAAACCACAGCCCGCACCGCCAGATCGGGATACGCGGCCCGCACCCGGCGGCCCGCCGCGACCAGTGCCGCCTCGCTCACGTCGACGGGGACGTAGCTATGCAGGGTTCCGCATTCGCGCAGCGCTTCGAGCAGCAGACCGGTCTTCCCGGCCGACCCGGAGCCGAGTTCGACCAGGGTGTCCGCACAGCTGGCGGAGGCGATCTCCGCAGCGCGCCGGTGCAGGATCTCCCGCTCTGCCCTGGTCGGGTAGTACTCCGGCAACCTGGTGATCTGCTCGAAGAGTTCGCTGCCCCTGTCGTCGTAGAACCACTTCGGCGGCAGCCGCTTGGGTGAGCTCGTGAGCCCGGTGAGCGCGTCGGCGCGCAGCGACTCCTCCAGGAAGCCGGGAGGCAGGAAGCGGACTATCTCGAGCGCGGTCATCCGGTCGCTGTCCTTTCGTCGGTGACGAGCCGACCGACGTCGACGTAGCCGGCCGCTGCGGTCAGCACTGAGCCATCGGGAACCCAGGTCCATCCGGGCACGTCGTCGGACGGTTCGGAGGCGACCATTACGCGACCGTGATCGCACCGGTAGCACAGCGTGTCCCCGGCAGCGGTTGCCGCGATGACAGCGCCGTCGGTGAGCAGGAAGTTGAACCTGCCGGGCACGCGTTCGGCATGAAGCCGGGCTACGGTGGCGGCCAGGGCGTCGGCCGCCACGGCGCCGCCGCGCAGCCGTTCAAGGACGAGGGCCCATAGCAGGGCCGAGTCAGAGCGGGCTTCGAGGGTGAGCAGGTCAGCGGCGGGCAACGCACCCGCGAGCCCAGCGGCCGCGTTCGGCCAGCCGCTGACCGCGCCGTTGTGGCTGAACAACCAGGGGCCTGACGTATAGGGGGCGGCGGCCGCCTCGCCCGCCTCTGTTCCCGCGGTGGCGCACCTGACCGCGGCGAGCGCGGCTGTAGTCGTGGTTACCCGGGCGACATCGGCGAACGACGGATCCGCCCAGATCGGCTGGCCCCGCCGGTACCTGGCGGGAAGCGGGTCGCCGCCGGCGTACCAGCCGACGCCGAACCCATCCGCGTTTACCGTCCCGTGCTGCTGGCGCCGTGGCGCCCAGGCCTGCCTGTACAGGCCGTGCGCCGGGTCGATGATCAGCTCGCGCAGGGTCACAGGCGGGCCGAGGTAGGCGAGATGGCGGCACATCAGCCGTGCTCCACAGACACAGCCGGGCCGGCGTCACGGGCGGTGCGGAACCCGGCAAAGATCTGGCGGCGGACCGGATAGTCCCAGTTGCGGAAGGTGGTACGGCAGGCCACCGGGTCCACCGCGAACGAGCAGCCCCGCAGCACCTTGTAGGTGCTGCCGAAGAACACCTCCGAATACTCGCGGTACGGCCAGGCCGCGAAACCCGGGTACGGCAGGAAGTCACTTGCCGTCCATTCCCACACGTCGCCGATCAGCTGGCGGGCGCCACACGGAGCCTGCCCGGCTGGATAGCAGCCTGCCTCCGCGGGCTCAAGGTGCCGCTGGCCCAGGTTGGCGTGCTCAAGACCGGGCTCGTCGTCACCCCAGGGGTACCTGCGCGCCCTGTGTGACACAGGGTCGAACCTCGCGGCCTTCTCCCACTCGGCCTCGGTGGGCAGCCGACGTCCAGCCCAGCGCGCGTACGCGTCCGCCTCGTACCAGCAGACATGCAGAACCGGCTGGTTGGGCGGGACCGGCTCGATCGCACCAAAGCGGCGTCTTACCCACTCGCCGCCGTCACGGTGCCAGAACCCGGGCGAGGTCAGCCCGGCCCGCTGCCGCCACTCCCAGCCCAGCCCGCTCCACCATCGCGGCTCGTCGTATCCGCCGTCCGCGACGAACTCCGCGTACGCGGAGTTGGTCACCGCGGCGGTGTCAAGGTAGAAGGAATCCACCTCGACGAGGTGCGCAGGCCGCTCATTGTCCAGGGCCCACGGTTCGGTGGAGGTACCCATCATGAACGGGCCCGCAGGCACAAGGACCTCGGTGGGCAGCGCAGCAGTGCCCGGCGCCGCAGGTGCCCGCAGTCCCGGCGCGGCTGGATGCGGTACCGGCGCAGATGCCCGGGGTACCGGCGCAGATGCCCGGCGTACCGGCGCAGGCGCCCGCAGTACAGGCGCGCCCTTGCGGAGCTGGTGGGTGATCAGCATCGTCTCGTCGTGCTGCTGCTCATGCTGGGCGATCATGCCGAACGCGAACCCGTCCGCTACCAGCGGCGCACCGGCCAGAGGTGCACGTTCCAGCAGATCGAGTACACGACCACGGACCTCAGCGACATATGCCCGCGCTTCGCCGGGTGGCAGCAATGGCAGGGCCGGGCGCTCGGCGCGGGGATGCTCGAACGCGTCATACAGCGGATCCATCTCCGGGTGCATGGGCTCGTGGCCGCCGACGGCGCGGAGCAGCCACAGTTCCTCCTGATTGCCCACGTGCGCGAGATCCCACACCAGCGGCGACATCAGGCGAGAGTGCTGGTGCACGAGATCTGCGTCATCGACGCAGCCGGTGAGGCCGCGGGTACGATCACGGGCCGCGAGCAGCGCAACGGCTATTCGCTCGCGCAGAGCTTCGGTAGAGCTGGGTGCGTTGTCGCCGGTCGGCGCGGTCATGGGAGCTCCTTGAGCAGGTCATCGGCGGGGCATCGGTCACGCTCCACGTAGCGTTCGGTGAAATTGGTCACCGAACGGAGCAATGTGGCAGGCGCGGCGCTACGGCGCAACGCGGCATCGGCGGCTTCGAAACACTCGCGGACAGCACGGGCGACGGCTCCGTCGGCGGGGCCGTGCCGGGCCGCGCGCAACCAGGGATCGCCTGGCGCGTTCCACAACGGCTCCACCGCCGCAAATGCCACATCGGCCGCCTGGGCGTCACTGACCAGCGCCCAGGCAACCGCGGTCGGCACCACCCAGCCATCGCCGGATTGCGCGTCGATCATGCGGAGCTCGATGTGACCACGCGGCCGGACCGGCGGGAAAAGGGTGGAAAGGTGATATTCCAGGTCATCGACGGTGGGCCGGCGCTCGCCGTCGACCCGGGCGGATGCGATCCCGTGTGAACCGCGAAAGCCGGCGGCATCGGCACCACGTAGCCAGTCGCGGAAAGTCAGTCCCGGCGGTGCGACCCATGATTCGTTGTCGGGGCGCCTGACGCACATCAGCTCCGAGTCCAGGGCATAATGGGCCCACCTGGACCTGAGATCGCTGCTCATGCCCGGTCGGCCATTTTCCTGCGGTGGCCTGGTGCGGCCAGGATCAAGCTGGGCCCATACGGCCTGACGGGTCGACCGCCAGCCCGTCGGACGGCCCTGGACAAGCGGCGAGTTCGCAAATGCCGCGACGAGCACAGGTCCAATCTTGTGCAGCAGATGCCACCGCCTGCAGTAGCCCTGCTGGCCGGGCCCTTCCTCCCCCGCATCCAGGCACACCTGGACGGAGGCGGTGCTGCACATCATGATCCGCCCGGCGCGACCCGACCGGTCGAAGAACTCCTCCATCGCCGCATAACGCGGTGAGTCAAGGACTCGGAGGGGCGGGCGGAAAGGATCTAGGCCGTGACCGGAGAGGCACAGACCTGCCTCGTGCATGGCTTCCGTCACGGCGGCCATGTCGCGGGCCGCGTCCGCTATGCAATCTCCGATACTCGCAGCGGGCAACGAGCTGAGCTCTAGCTGACCGCCGGGCTCGGTCGTTAGGCAACCCCTCGCGGGCAGTGCTCCCGGACTGCCGAGGTCGGCCAGAGCGGACTCGACCCGGTCGGGTTCAACTGGCAAGGCGGGGTCGCGCGCATCACGCACCAACCATTCCAGCTCCACGCCAACCCGCTCGGGTGGTCCTGTCTTGAAACAGATGCCATGAATGTGCGCCACCGCAGCCTGCTCCGTGAGCGGTGTCGCGTCAACGCGGAAATCATGGTCATAGGCACCGATCATGCCGCAGCCCTCCTCGGGTGTTGCTCTACTGGCCGAACACACGTCAGACCCGGCGCGGGTTCGATCCGCATCTCGATTCTTTCCCCGCTGGCAATTGTTCCCCCGCTGGCAGGCACTTGCTCCCCCGCTGGCACTTGCTCCCCCGCTGGCACGTGTTCGCACGCTGCCACTGCTCCGCCTCCGGCCTTCTGCGCCCCGGCTGCTCGCCTGGAACTCTCCGCCCCAGCGTCTCCGCCCCAGCGTCTCCGCCCGGCCTTTCCGCCCGGCCTTTCCGCCCGGCCTTCCACCCTGCCACAAGCCCTGCGATGCCCAGTCCCGGGATCCGGCCGCCCACGATTGAAACGTCTCATGAGGGTCTGACAGCTTGGCGGCGGCTTTACCCGAACCTGCGACCGTAACGGCGGCGGCCGACCCCTGACCGTGCTGCTCAGGGGTTGGCCCGGAACTTCCGGCAGCTGAAGTAGTTCGACTGGGTACATAACTCGCGGCAGGTAGATTCTTGTGACCGGTGCGGAGGCGGGTTATGGCGTCGGCGTCCGCCACGGCACGAGCACCGCCGTCGGTGCCGATGACCGGGTGCCTGCTGGTGCAGGCTGCGACGCGCGAGTCACTCGAGGTGCTGCGGCTCGCCGGCCCCGTTGGTGTTCACGGGAGCAGGAAGAGCCAGCGGCAGCAAGAAAGTCTCGTAAGCAGCCAGCCGGGCCCGAGATCTTCGCTGCTCCCGTTCTGTTTTCGCGACCGTCGCGATGGTCGCGCACGCATACCAGACCACTCGCGGGAATCCGCCTGGGCATGCCGGCGCTCAAGTTGCCGCAGGCGGACACCCGACTGGCTGTCGTCGGCGTCGGTGTTCGACGCGGACGCGCGCTCGTTCGACGTACTGCTCGGTGGCGCCGAGCACCTGCGTAGCCGCGACGACGGCGCGGCGAGGGAACAAGCCTGGCGCGCGATGTGCCGCGAAGCACCCGACCGCTACGGCGAGCGTGGCCTCGCTGCGCTCGGATGAGCCGCCGCGCCTCATGTCTGCCTGGGCTGGCGCGCCGGCGGTGAACATCGCACAGAGCGGCTGAGCCGGTCAGGCCGGGCTACGCCACCCCGCCGCCAACCCTCGGCTACGCTCAGCCGGGTGATGTGGGATGCGATCCAAGCCCCGTTTCCCGGCATGGAGATCCCCGCCGACGAAGATCCCGAGCAGGACCGGGTGGCGCGCAGCCTGCTCGCCCTCGATCCCAGCGGGCAGCGCATCGCGGCGGCGCTCCGCCGCACGATCGACCTGCTACTCGACGGCCGCAATACCGGCCGGTACCGGTGGGATCAGTTGCACAAGACGGAAAAGACGCACGCAGGCACCCTGGTTGAGATCAACCTGCAGCGGGAGTTCGGCTTCGCGGGCGGTGCGGTGCTCGACTACTCGATCGCAGGCGCTGAGGTCGACTGCAAATTCTCGCAGCGCGTTGGCGGGTGGATGATCCCACCGGAGGCGTTAGGGATGCTGCTACTTCTCGTGTCGGCAAGCGACGAGCGGGGCCACTGGTGCGCGGGCCTGGTGCGGGCGCGTGACCAGCACCTGCGCGCGGCGGCCAACCGGGACCTCAAGCGTGGCCTCAACGAGACTGGGATCGGTGCGATTCGGTGGTTGCACCGGCGTGCGCCGTTGGCTGAGAACGCGTTGCTACGGCTGCCCGAGCCGACTGTCACGCGGATACTCGCCCTGCCATCGGGACAGCAGCGGGTAAACGAGCTTTTCCGCCGTGCACAACGCAGGCGGATCACCCGGGCGGTGATCGCGACAGTCGCGCAACAGGACGACTACATGAAACGCGTCCGCGCGGGCGGCGGCGCTCGCGACCTGCTACGCGGCGAAGGCATTGTGATCTTCGGCGGCTACGGAAGCCATCGGGAGACCGCGGTCGCGCTCGGCCTACCGGCGCCGGGCCCCGGGGAGTTCGTCAGCGTTCGGCTAGTTCGGCGCGACGGCATGCGCGACGGGGGCGGGCGGCCATGGGTACAGCTGGGCGGTGGTGACTGGATGACTGCCGAGCTCACCGACCCGGTGGAGCGAGCGCCGCAGCTCCCTGACGTTTAGGGTCTGGTGCGCTGACGCCGGGTGTCGCCAGCATCACGGCTTTAGGGTGTCGCCGGAATAGGGGTTTGGGGTGCGCCGGTGGTGTACGTGCGGCCGGCTGGGGTGGTCCATATGAGGACCCCAGGGCGGGGCTGTTCGAGGTGCCAGCCGAGGGCCTGCTTGATCTTGTGGTGGCGTCGGCAGAGTGCGGCGCAATTGCACTCGCAGGTCTTGCCGCCCTGGTCGTATGGCACGGTATGGTCTTTGTCGCATCGGGTGGCGGGGCGACGGCAGCCGGGGAAGGCGCAGGTGCCGTCGCGGATTTCGATCAGGTGCCGGAGCCGCGGGGTGAGCTGGTAGCCGGGTGTTTGGCGCTGGTGGTCGCAGCCGGGGAAGGCGAGCCGTTCGAGTTTGATCACCAGGGCCGTCGTGCCCGGGCAGGTGGGTGCGGGCTGGGGCGGTGCCGCGGGGCCGCCGGTGCCGAAGGGCTGGGCGGGGCCGGCGCGGCCGCGGTGGCCGCAGCCGTGGCCGATCACGCGTCCCGTCTGGTCGGTGACGGTCAGGCACCAGCGGGTGGCGGGGGGCCGGGCGGCGGTGGCCAGGGTGCGGGTGGTGTCGGCGTCGACCGGGCCGAACCCGGCGGCGTCGCCGGGTTCGTCGCCCAGGCCTAGCAGGGTGGCCAGCGGGACGGTCAGGTTGACCGAGCCGGCCAGCCGCCCCAGGTCAGGGTCGCTCCAGGCAGACCCGGCCAGCCCGGCAGACCAGGCCGGGCCGGTCGGCCCGGCGGCGGTGACGGAGGGGGACGGCGTCCGGCGCAGGCCGGGCGGGACCGGATGGCCGACCGCCCCGGGATCCGCACCTCTGGCATTACCCGCCGCGGCGACCGTGGCCCCGACCGTGGCCCCGACCGTGGCTGTCTCGTCATCGGGCCTGGGTTGACCGTTGCAGGCTCGCGCAGCGGAGCCGCTATCACGGGCTCCGCTGTCAACGGTTCCCCCGTCACCGGCTCCGGCATCGACAGGTCCGCCGTCACCGGCTCCGACATCGACAGTTCCGCCGTCACCCGCTCCGCCGTCACGGCCTCCGCTGTCAGCGGCGCCGCTGCCGCTGCCCGCGCCGCTGCCGCTGCCCGCGTCGCTGCCGCTGACGGGGGCGGGTGGCTGTTCGGCGTCTGCGGGGGCGGGAGCAGCGGGCAGGAGGTGGTCGAGGGGCTGGCCGGCGAGCAGGGCGAGGTAGACCTTGGCGCGGAGCAGGCTGAGGGTGCCGACGGCGCCGCGGCATTTCAGTTCCCGGGCGATCGCGGAGATCCGCTGGTCGGCCGCGAGGACCTGGGCGGGGGCAGGTCCCGCCCAGCCAGGGCTTTGGTACCGGCGGGTTCGTCCCACAGTTCGACCCGGGCGTCCTTTTCCGCTTCCTGGCGCCGACGGCCGTCGGCGGCGGGGTCGGCGGCCAGGACCGCACGGCGGACCGCCGCGCGTAATTCCCCGTTGGTCTGACCCGGCGCGCGGGCCAGCACCTTGTCCTCGACCGCGCGGGCCAGCAGCGGTGCTAACCCGGCGACGCCGTCGATAACCGTCAACGCCTTGGGCATGTCGACCCGGCCCAGCCGCAGCGCCGCCGCGGTCGCGGGCAGCGCCGCGAGCTGCGCCGCCCGCTCGGCCAGGTTCTCCGCACTGCGGCGGGTCAGCGTCAGCGCGCAGGCCAGCTCATCGGTCACGTAATCACCCGGCCGGCCGGCCAGGCCCTCCGTCCCTGCGGCAGGCCCGTCCTCGCCACGTTCCCGCCGGGCGCTCAGCTCCGCCACCGCGGCCAGCTCACCGGCGGCCGTCCACGACGACAGCCGCCGCCACGCCCGTACCACCCCGACGAGCTCATCATCACAAAGCGCATCGAGCCCGCGAGCCCAGGCGCCGGCGGTCAACCCGGCCAGCTCCGACCCGGGCGCCAGCACATCCAGCACCTCCCCGTCGCCGAACCCGCTGCCGTCACCCGACTGCCCGGCCGGGTCGGCCGCAAACTGCGGGCCGGCCGCATTGGCCGCGCCGCCGTAGCCGGGGCCGGGCGCGGCGTCCGTGGCAGGTCGGGCTTCGGTTGCAGTCACGGGTTCACCTCCTCAGGCAGCTGCGCGTTAGCAATACGAACATTTTAGCGATTCGCGGAGACGCGGGTGCGCCCATCCACAAGCACAGGCATCAGCCCCGGTTTATCCACAGATTCGGGCGCTCCCGCCGCATTCGAGTGTCGCCGGCGCAGACTTGATCAAACGCGCCCTGCCACCGGTGGACATCCGGGCGGGCAGGAACCAACACGCGGCCCGATCCGCAGAGGCCGCCCCGGACCAGCGGACACAATGCCCCGTCCGGGCCGCGGCTCCACCGTCAACTGGCCCGCCGGGCCCCATGATGAGCGGCCCGGCACGGGACCAACCGATTTGAAGGGGGCCGGGGGGATTCCGGGGGTGGTCCCTAGCAGAGCCTTAACGGCCGCGCGGCTGTGACGCGCCAGGGCCGGTGCCACCTGGCAAACCCGGTGATCCACGGCACCGCCGTTCAGGCTCATCCGGCTCTTCCCCTGCCGCTAGCGAGTGCCCGCGCTATCACCCGCTCGAAGTCCGTCGATGCTCGTTCGCGGTGCGACTGTTGAAGGGGCGACTGTTGAATCTGAACGGCGATTCAGCTAAATATACAACATGTCGGCTGTCCTGCTCGTGATCGGCCTGGTGGCACTGGCCGCGAAGCTGAACGCCTACCGGCCGACCCGGCTGCGCTTCCTGCGCGAACCGAGCTTCTTCTTCTCCTGGATCGTGATCGAACTCGCGGGCTGGTGGCTGGCGCTCGAGGTGGCCGCGGCCGCCGGGTTGACCGCCGCCGGCGCGCTGCGCGGCTGGGCCGGCTGGGTAGGACTCGCGCTCCTTGTGGTCAGCTGGGCGGCGCTCGTCAGGCTCATCGTGATCTCCGGCCGGACGTCTGCGACGTTGCGGGCCGCGGGCGCGCCGCCTGACTGCCCGGTCGGGTTCCCGCACAGCCAGGTGATCTTCCCGTTCCTGCTGACGCACCGGCGCGGCGCAGCGCGGCTGAAGAACATCGGCTACGCGGAGGTGGCGGGCGAATGGCTGAGGCTCGACATCTACCTCCCCAACGGCGCCGCGGAAGCCGCGCAGCACCGGCATACCTTCCCGCGGCCCGGCATCCTCCAGCTCCACGGCGGGGACTGGAGCTTCGGCGACAAACGTGCGGAGGGCATACCACTGCTCGGCCACCTGGCAGCGAACGGCTGGCTCGGCATCAACGTCAACTACCGGCTCAGCCCGAAGGTGGCCTTCCCCGTCCACTTGCAGGACGTCAAGCGAGCCATCGCCTGGTACCGCGAGCACGCCGCGGAGTTCGGCGCCGATCCCGAATTCCTGTGCATTACCGGCGGCTCGGCCGGCGCCCATCTGGCCACCATCGCAGCGCTCACCCCTAACGAGGCTCGATACCAGCCCGGGTTCGAGAACGTGAACACGCGGTTGCGGGCCGCTGTGCCCTGGTACGGCGTCTATGACTTCACGAACCGGATCGGCACCTGGCAGCCGCATGAGATGCGGATGCTGGAGCGTGTCGTCATGCAGCGCACCCTCGCCGACAACCCAGCTGATTTCGCTGCGGCCTCACCAGTGGACCTGGTGCGGCCTGACGCGCCGCCGTTCCTTGTCGTGCACGGGGACATCGACACGCTCGCGCCGGTGGCCGAGGCACGAGCCTTCACGTCCGCGCTCCGGGCGGTCTCGACTCAGCCGGTCGTGTACGCCGAGCTCGTGGGCGCGCAGCATGCCTTCGACGTCTTCCCCTCGCATCGGTGCGCGCGCGCGGTCGAGGCCGCGGCAGGCTTCCTCACGGGTGTGCACGAGGCGTACCTGGCCGGTGAGCAGGTCCGGAACTCGCAGGCCTAGCTAGTCCCAGCTCCATCTCCGTGACCTGCCAGGAGGTTGGCTCGCTGGTGTGGCCGACGCTTGGCGTTCACCCCACTGCGGCGATCACCTGGTTGGCCGTGCCCTTCGCACCGAGGGCGTTCGGGTGAAAGGGCGCGGCGGGCGATGTGAGCACGAGTCCCTCCACCTATTTCTTGCCCGGTGCCTGGCACGCGTCGTGCCCGATACTGGCGGTGTAGGTGTCCACATAGGTCGCGTGGTTAGCGGCCGCCACCGTGGCGAGCCTGTGGTTGAGCTTCAGTTCGATCCCACGCAGATATGCCACGTCGCCCTGCACGATGGGGACGAGCGGCCAGCAGCCGGTGCCGCTGGCAGGCAGGATTTTCGGCACCCGGTGGCCCGCTGGGCGCCGTGTGCGGCACCCAAAGGGCCATTGGGCGTCACGACGCGGGTCGCGGCCACCGGATGTGGCCGCGACCCGCCCGCGAAACGAACACATCGGATTTGTCGCTACGAGCAGACGAGGCCTTTCATGATCGCAGTCGCGCTGATGATCCCCCTGAAGACCCGCCCCCACTTCCACGCCACGACGAGGGCGAAGTGATCGCCAGGCGGCGTCACGGCGATCACGCGCGGGTTGATGAACGGCGGCGAGATCGCCGCCCAGCGCAGGCAGGAACGGACCCTGTGGCCCGGGCGCAGGACGACGGTGGGCCGCGGTCCAGGGATTCGGGTCTGGTGGGTCGCGAGCGCACGCCCGGCCGCGCCATGGAACTGAAGCTGCGGATAGCCACGGATCGAGCACGTCAAGCGAGACATGTTGCTGAGCACCAGCGTGAGGGATCGTTGCCCCGCACCCGCGCTCAAGCCGCGAAATCCGAGGCCAAGTTGCCCAGTGGTGCACCGATGGACAGCCCGTGGCCGTGCGTGTGCCTTCCGGATGGTGGGCACGCGATGCACTCTTGGCGCTCTTGGCACCACCGGCGCTGCTGACGCTCCTGGGACTGTCGCCGCTGCTGGCGCTCCCGAGACCGTCGTCGCTGCTGGCGCTCCTGGGACTGTCGCCGCTGCTGGCGCTCCCGAGACCGTCGCCGCTGCTGGCGCTCCTGGGACTGTCGCCGCTGCTGGCGCTCCCGAGACTGTCGCCCCTGCTGGCGCTCCCGAGACTGCCGCCGCTGCTGGCGCTCCTGGCATCGTCGAAGCCGCAGGAGCTCCTGAGACTGTTGGTCCTCCTGAGACTGCTGAGCCTCCTGGAACTGCAGGTGCTTCTGGGACCATTGATGCTGTAGGCGCCAAGGGCGCCCCTGGAATGGCCTGCGCCCACGGTACCCCCGGCGCCGCCAGTGCTGCTGGAGCCGTGGGCGCCGACGGCGTTGGGTTATTGGACGCGCCGGCGATCCCGGCACCAAGTCCTGTCGCAGCCGGAATTGCCGTGACCAGCACAGCCACCACCCCCGTGACCAGCGCTGCAAAGCAGGGTTTCACAACTAGCGGTCGCATCGCCGCTTCTCCTCACTTTTGCGCCTTCTCATCCCCCCGTGAGATGAGACGGTTCACTAGTAGGACGACACCTCAGCAAGGGCGGTTGCCTGCGGTTACCCCGCGGAAGACCTGGTAGGCGCGACCCGCGCGAACGGGGATATGTTGGATCGGCCGGAGAATCCACGGAGGTCATCAGCGACCAATGAGCGGAGTAGGGCAACTCGTCTTCTCTGGGCCGCTCGTGCTCGCGGTCCCAATCGCGGCCGCCGCAGGCGCGGTCTCCTTCTTGTCTCCGTGCTGCCTACCGCTGGTCCCCGGATATGTGTCGTACATCACGGGCATGTCGGCAGCGGATCAGCAGCAGCGCGCGGCTCGCAGCCGAACGGGCACGCTGGTGACGGTCGGCGCCGCTGGCACGAGCGAAGTGCCAGATCCGGCGCGGCAGACAGAGGCGGTAGAACAGACACAGCCGATAACGCAGACACAGCCGATAACGCAGACACAGGCGACACAACCGGCAGGCCCAGCGAGAGACACGGCGCCGGCCGGCACGTCGAGACGAGCAGCGCTGAGCCACGGGCGGACACTGACCGGAGCGGTGCTTTTCGTGCTCGGGTTCGCCGCCCTTTTCGCCACCTACGGCGCGCTGTTCGGTGGCATTGGCGCCACGCTCAGCGCGCACCAGCGGGGGCTGACTGAGGTTCTTGGCGCGCTCACCATTGTGCTCGGCCTGCTTTTCATGGGCGTCTTCGAGCGTTTTTCGCTGGCGGGCCGCACCGTGCGGCCAGGTTTCAGGCCGCGCGCTGGCCTAGCCGGTGCGCCACTGCTCGGCGTGATGTTCGGGCTTGGCTGGACACCTTGCATCGGGCCGACCCTCACCGCGGTGATGACCATGTCAGTGACGACAGGAACCGCCGCCAGGGGAGCTTTCCTTGCCTTCGTCTACGCTCTCGGGCTCGGTGTCCCTTTCCTCGCCGCCGCGTTCGCCCTCCAGCGCGGCATGCGCGCATTCGACTTCGCGCGGCGACACGCCCGGCTGATCATGCAGGCGGGCGGCGCCATGCTCGTGATAGTAGGGGTATTGCAGGTAACCGGTGTCTGGGCGGACGCCATCGGCGCGTTGCAGCACTGGATCACTGGCTACTCGGCGCCGCTGTAGTGAACGCGCGGTGGCAATGATCAGCCAGTGTGGCGTGGTGCCGCGATCAACCAGGTCCGCATCCACTGCCCTGGCCTGGCAGTGCTCCGCCGTTCGGGTTCGGCCCGGATGGCGCCGCCGTCTGGAAGCACCACCCCGCGCAGCCGTTAAGGGGAATTCTGGGTCTCAGCCTGCCCCCCCGGGAGGACAACCCCCGCGTGGGCCCAGGGGCGGGTGAATCCGATGACCTGGCCGCGATCTTTGTAGCTCACGATGTGAATAGGTACGCCGGTCTCCTCCGCCTCGATCATCATGCCCTTGCCCAGCACCATGGCGACGTGGCCAGGCGACGTCGGCGTACCGTCTGATCCGACGAAGAACACCAGGTCACCCGGCTCCTCGTGGCCCGGCTGGATCTGCGGGCCCCACGCCCACTGCGCCTCGGAGGTCCGTGGGATCGCGATCCCCGCCGCGCGGTATGCCATCATCACCAGGCCCGAGCAGTCGAAACCGTCGGGCCCGGTGCCACCCCACACGTATGGCTTGCCAAGCTGCTGCTCCGCGTAGGAGATCGCTGCCGAGACCACCTGGTTCGGCGCCACGTTCGAGACCGTGTCCGTGCATGACGCGCCATTGTCCGTATTCACCGCGCTCACCGTGAAGCCCCGCTGGGTGTACGTGCTCGCCCAGGAAAGCACGTCTTGTACGTACGACTGCAGGTGGTTGTAGGCGAAGATCGCTCCTGGCAGGTCGCCCGGAGCGCCGTGCTCGGTCAGGTACTTGGCGGCACCGAGGATCGCGTCCGCGGGGTCGTACACATTGTCGATGCCATCGCTGTCGCCGTCGGTCGCGACCCCGCCGAACGACTGGCCAGCCGGGTGAATCGCCGGACCGCCCCAGGTATCCCCCGCCGCGCCGCCGATGCCGATCTGCATAGGGCCCGCAGCGCCGAACCCGTTCTGGCCGCTGCGGACGCCTGGCATGTTGGCACGGCCCTGGTCGGACTCGACCTCGCCGATGCCGGCGAGCACCTCCCAAGGGATCCCGTACTGCGCCCCCACCTTCTGGTACGTCGCGAGGTAGTCGGCAGGAATCGAATCCTTCGCCTCGGTGCTCGCGACCAGTTGGCTCGCGGGCTGCGTACACGATTGCGGGCCGAACGCGGGCAGCCCGACCAGGCTCCCTGACATGGCGATGGGCAGCACGGTCAGGCCCACCCCGACCGCGACCGCACCCACCCCAGCGAGCAGCAGGAACAACGGGCCGTGGCCGCCAGAACCGCCCGAATCTGGCGGGCTCCCAAACCCACGTCCGGTGCTAAAGCCGCTGCTGGCCTCCCGGATGGCATAACCAACATCGCTCCTCATCGCCTGCCCACCGCGGGTTACTGGTTGCCTGCGGACGCCAGCTGGATCTGATCCACCTGCCAGTCACCGCCCGTATCGACCACCGTTATCGCGTACTGGCCAGTGGGCGTACTCGTGCCGCTCGCCTGCTGGATGTGCTGGCTGATCGTCACCACGAAGGTGAGGCTGGATGAGCCGAACGATCGCAAGGAGTTGACCACCGCGCTCGCGGTAGATATTTCCTTGTCGTTGGTCCGCTGCTTCGCGACTCCATACGTGCTGTAGTCGCTCTCCAGAACCTGCAGGTACTGGCTTGTCACGACGTTCGACATCCGGCTGCCGTAGGCGGAGGCGCTTTCCGCGTAGCTGAAGGTGTTGTAGTACCCCGCCGCCTGGGCCGCAGCGGAGGCGGCGCTGGCCAGATCGTTTTGCGAGAACGGCAGCCACTGGTAGATATTTACCGCCGAACTGGCCTGCGGAGTCGCCGTCGCGACTGGCTGCGGTGCGGTCGCGGCCGCACCAGGAGCCGTGGGCGTCGCCGATGCGGTCGCGCCAGGTGCCGCCGCGCGGGGCGGGGTCGTGTCCGGCAGGAGCAGGTAGACGCCCAGGCCGGCGAGAATCACGACGATCACGGCGAACGCCAGCTTTTGCTGACGCGGGTTAAGTTCCATTACGGCTCCCGCTACCTGTCACGCTTGATCGGCCTGACCCAGCTCCTGCTTGGGGTCTTGCGCTGACCCGCGTCACGGTCTGGCGTGCGGCGCGGCGGCAGGGGGGGCGGAGCAGGCGCCGGCCCGGCTGGCGCCGACGCCGGGCGCGGCTGCGCAGGTGCGGGTCTCGGCTGAGCCGCGGCTTGCCGCGCTGGAGCAGGCGCCTGACGTCGCTGCGGCGTAACGGCGCCGCCATTGGAGCCTGCCGGTACCTGCGGGGGCGCCGACGCGCCGCGCCGCGGTGGATAGGGCCCCGGTTGCCAGCGAGGTGGCCCGGTGCGAGGTTGCCGCTGTAGGTCGAGCGGCGGCGGCTCGCTGCGGCCGTTACCGTCCCCGCCGCGGAGGTCGGGCCGGCGCGCGGGACCGCCGGGCCTAGTTCCACCGCGGGATGAGCCGCCGTGATCCGGCCCGCCGTCGTCGGGGGGGAAAATGTCCTGCGGGCCATGCCCTTCCTGCGGTCCATTCCCGCCCCGGCGTGCCGCGGCACCGGCGGCTCCCGCAGCGACCGCCACGCCCGCGCCTCCGGTGGCGGCCGTGCCCGCCGCGCCTGCCGCGCGCACGATGCTCTGGGCCAGGAAGACGGACTGGTCTGCCTGATCAGGGTGCTGGCGTGCCCACCGGCCCGCCCGGTAGGCGGAATAACCCGGGATGGTGCTGCTCGCGGTGCGCGCTGTCTGGCCGCGGAAGCCGTCCCGCGACTGTTCGCGGTACGCCTCGGCCCGTTCGCGCGCACCGACCATGTCGTAGCCGACGGAGGTGAACAAATGCTGGAAGGGCTTGCGGTAGATGAACACCGCGACGGTGAGGAGGGCGATCATCATGATCTTGAAGACCCAGGGCAGGGCATCGTCGCTGACGGCCATCACCAGGGCATAGCAATACAATAGGACGCTGAGGGTCAGCGCCACGGCGACCTGTTTCATCAGGACGCCCACCAGCATCTCGAACCAGCGTATGGCGATGACACGGCCGAAGCCGGGATGGGTCCCGATGATCAGGAAGAAGGGCCCGGCGACGAGCAGCAGCAGGAATCCGAGTTTCAGAACGATGAGCGTAATCGCGATCAGCAAGACCAATGCGCCCGCGACCATGGCCGCGAAGAGCGCGCTGAACGCGATCTCCAGCCTGGTCGCCCACTGCTTGCCCTGGAACAGCGGGTAGACCGCCGGGTCCTGCTGCAGCTGGCTCGCTATCCCCTGGTACACGTCCTGCTTCTGGGTGGCGAGCTGGGCTGTTGGCTGCTCGTTCACGGCGTACGCCTGCGACCAGAGCAGCGCGCGGCCGTACTGGTCGACGGGGTTCGAGGCGTTGTCCGGAGTCGTCGACATCGTGCCGAACTCGCCTGCGATCCATGGCTTGCACACGAGGACGGCCCACAGTTCGTCCGCGTTCTGGGTGACGACCTCGTTGCCGCCGGTGTACGCGTAACTCTCGCCCGTGCTCTGCGGGTCGCCCTTACCCACCGTAACGCAGCTGGTACCGCCGGAGACGGGGAGCCTGCTGAACGCGGCGTTCAGCACCTGGCTGATGCCGTCGGACACCTTCTGCCCTATCCCGGTGAAGTCGGCCGGGCGACCGATCAGCCAGATGGCCGCGGCGCAGGCCACCACCATCCAGATGGTGCCTTCGATCGTGCGGGTCGCCCGCCTGCGGATCAGGCCCTGCCAGGCCAGCCAGATCACGCCGAGCAGCACGATCGGAGCCAGGTACGGAAAGTAGACGGCGTTCCCGATCTGGGTGATGAGCTGGTCAACGCGCTGCTTGAGCCAGCCGAGCAGGCCCTCGCCCGCCGCCGACTGGTACGTCGTGATCGTGATCCGGTCGATAGCCTTGGCCGCGTCGAAGACGGCGTTAGAGACACTGTTCCCGATCATGGACGTCATGTCGGAACACTTGAGGTTGTACGGCGCCCACGACTGGCCCGCCATGCCGTAGCTCTGGTACAAGGTCAACTTCGACGGGGCGCCGGGCCCCACGGCGGTCGACGGCGGCCTGATCATCGCGTCGATCCCACTGCCCGCCGGCTCGGGGGCCGGCGGCCCGGGCGAGCATAGATCGTTGAGCGAGCTGACCACCGACGATCCCGCCTGGCAAAGACCGCCAAGCCCGACGATCGACAAGCCGTCGCAGATCGCGCCCTGCGGCGCGGTGCCGGGCGCGGACGCCCGTGTGCTCGTTGTGGCTATTGCGCGCGTTGTTGTGCTTGCGTCCGCCACCGTGCTTGCTGTGGTCGATGTGCTGGCTGTGCTCGCTACGACCGTGGTGGCCGGGATGCTGGACACGGCGGCGATGACTATGAGCACGCTCGCGGCCCGGCGGGCGGCCAGTGTCACTCTCGCCATCGGCACTCCTGGGGATCGGTCTCCGGTGTCTCCGTGCTGCTGCGGGTGTCTTCGTGCTGCTGCGGGTGTCTTCGTGCCGCTGCGGGGTCTTCGTCCTGCTGCGGGTGTCTCAGTGCTGCTGGCTTGTCCCTTGGTCGGAATGGTCGTCTCCCGCATGCCCGGATCGCGTCATGGGTTCGTCGGGCTTGGTCCGGGTCGGGTTGGTGTCAAGCCAGCGCACAAGTTCCTCCGAGATCAGATCGACCCCGATCCGGCCCGCCCGGCCGTCCAGGTCACGGAACACGCACTCACCGTTACCCAGGCTCCGCAGTACGGCCTTGTGATCGTCAGACGGTTCCACACCAAGCAGCGACATGACGTTGGCGACTTCCACCCGCTCGGTGGAGCGGAACGCGAAGACCCCGGAGATGCAGTTGGTCACCTGCTCGTTGAGCAAGTCTCCCGCGTTCTGCGAGACGAGGATTAGGGCGGTGTTGCGCGACCGGCCCATCCTGGAAACTTCGGGCACGAGTTTCGCGCCCTCTGGCGTCGATGTGATCGCCCACGCCTCGTCAAGGAAGATCGCTTTCGGCAGGCTGCGGTCCATGCCGTTGAGCAGCCGCCGGGCGAACTGGGACACCAGGTAGAGCAAGGCGACCGACAGGCGCTGCTCGTAGGAGTAGTCATCGCGCTTGACGGCTGTGTCGGGAAGGCTAAGGCCGCTGAGCGTGAATACCGTGGTCCATCCGGCCGCGTCGATCTGCTCGCCTCCCGATGGGAGGAAGCACAACCGCGCGAGCCTCATCTCTGACATCGACCGCAGGACGGCGCCGAGATTCTTCGACGCCGCGTCCGCAGACTGCTCGAGGTGGTCGACGACCTTGCCCAAGCTCGGCTCTTCCCGTCCCGCGACGGCGCCCACCGCCTGGATCATCGCGCTCTCGCGTTCCTCGCTCATCCGCGGTAGCAGCAGTCGCAGCGTCTCGGTAGCCATCGTCCGCTTGGCCGCCAGGTCGTCGCCGAACGAGAACGGGTCGAGCAGGCCAGGCGCCGCCGAACCGAGCGGAAGCACGCGGGCGCGGCGGCCACGCATCTGCAGCAGGCGCACCAGCGACCCTGCGTCGCCCTTCGGGTCGATCACCGCGACCGTCACGCCGCGCAGGGCAAGCTGATAGATCAGCAGCAACGCAAGCGTGGTCTTGCCGCCGCCAGGCTCTCCCGTAATGGCGACGGCGGTGGGCCGGTTGCGCGCCGCAGCGGCAAGCGGGTCGAAATGCACAACTGATCTGGCGCGGCCGAGCGTCTCGCCGATGTAGGGACCGATCCAGGCGCCTTCGGCCGCCCGGTCGCCAAGGTCGACGGTCGCGCTGGGCACACCACCTGCGATCGTGTAAAGGGGCTGGCGCTGTACGTATGCGCTGAGCCTTATCCGATCTCCAGGCAGCGACTCGCACAGCAGCGAGAACTGGTCGCCGGTGGAGTTGACGATGTCGATTCCGATGTCGCGGTAGTGCTCGATTACGGCCTCCACCCGGCGGACGCACATCTCCCGCGTCGGCGCCGTGACAAGCAGCCGATGCCAGCCGTAAACGAATGGCAGCCGCTCCTTGGTGATGCCGTGCTCGAGCATCCGCGCTGCTTCCAATTGCTCGGCGAGAGCGATGGGTGCCTCCGCACCCGCCTCCCTGATGTGTATGTCCATGTCCCTGGCGTGGGCGAGCTTGTGGCTCACATCCTTGCTCGCCTTGGCCGGTGAGATCAGCTTCATCCGGGAACTGACCTCAACGGGGAACGGTAGTGAGTCCGCGAAGTGCAGCCACGGCTCACCTTCTGGGAAGGCCATCACGTCGGGGAAGCGAGAGAAGGACAGGAAAGCGGCGAATGATTCCCCCGCGGCTTGCTCCAGTCGAAGTAAGGTCCGCCCATTGTGCACCTGGCCTTCGAGCAAGCCTTCGATCTCGCCTGCGCCCCACGTCCTGCGTGAAGTGGCCGACGGCGGAGGGTCGCCCATCGGCCCGGACAGGGTGTGCCGGAACAGCCAGGCGATCTCGTCTGAGGTGGCGTGCCGTGCGCCAAGCGCGCTTGCCGCGAGGGCGCGGCCGAGCCGCTCGGCCTGGTCTGACCATTTCGCGATTTCGCCGTCGTCAATCGCCTCGTCATCCAGCCCCAGTGCCTTCTCGCTGCGCTGGTAGAGAGAGATGAACTGGGCGAATACGCCGCCGGTCAGCTGCATTCGCATGCCGCGCTGCCCAAGCCGGACGCCGAGGTATACCGCCTTGGCCCAGAAATCCTTCGCCCAGACGTGCCGGTACATCTCATCCAGGTACTCCAGCCAGCCAGGACCGCCGTCGGAGGTCGAATCCAGGCGGCGTGCCCATTCGGCGGCGGGATACGAGCGGTGCACGATGCGCAGGTGCACTTCGGCATCGGCCATCCTGATGCCCGCAAGCGCGATCGTTATGTTGGTAGCGAGCGCCTCGCGCTCCTCGGGCGTGGTGAACTCATAGGGCACCGTTGGGATCCGGTAGTAGGCCCACGCATGCGTGTCCGTTAGCACGATCCGGTCATCGAAATACCGGATCGCCAGCCTGCGCCGCTCTCTCGTGCGGTTGTTCATGCCGCTCGCCAGCGCCCTGGGCAGCCGACCGCTTGGGCTCGCCTTAGGTGGCTCACCGAGAGGCCTCCGCTGCCTGCACCGGCGCGGCAAGGCCTGCGACGGTAACCCCCGCGAGAGCCGTGACCGCGTGCCTGGTCTGCGGTCGAAGTGATCGTTGCCCTGGTGTCTGGCCGCGTTGCGCATCCAGTTGATCGTCCCAGGGCACGCGGACGATCGCCCGGCAGCGGCCGCGGGCCACGTTCTCGGCCCGCAGGACATCAGGCATGCTCCGTTTGCTTACCCCGTTGATCACCGTGACCGAGCGGGCAGCAAGCTCGCTGTGGCCGTGCCCGTCCAGCCATTCATGTGTCATGGCCACCGCGCGCGGAGCGTCGGCGCTGGCCGGTGCGACGAGCACGAGCTGATCGGCGATCCGAAGCACACGTGCGACTATGGCGGCTGCCGGATCAACCATCGTTAGCTCGTAACGCCCTGCGAGCAGGCTGACGAGATGGACATAATCACTTTCATCTAGCGCACGGACTGCCATCCTGTCCTCACCCGATGAGATCACCTCGAGCCGCGGCTCCGCAGTGGCCGGAACGCCATATGCGGCCAGGGAACTAGCGAAACTTTCGGCGAGCAGTTCGCCGACGGTGGCGGTGGGCCGGGTCCGAAGCTGGCGGCTAAGCGAGCCCTCGCCCGGATTGAGATCAAGCGCGGCAACCGGTTCTGCGCGCAGACCCGCGAGCAACTGGCCAAGCATGACGGCGGTCGCGGTCTGGCCCGCTCCGCTGGTGCAGCCAAGTACCACGATCCGGCGAGGCCCAGGCAGCGCCAGCCGACAGCGCGCCTTGTCCTGGTCTTCGGGATCCGCCCGGCCGGGGCCCCCCAAGCCGCCGACCACCACTTTCGCCCGCCGGTGCCAAGCCGGATCGCGTTCGTCCCTGGACCGATGGACCACCCGCTCGACGGACCGCGTCGGTTCGCCGGAATCGGCCACCTCGGCGCCCGGGACCTTTGGAGCGAGAACCGAATGAGACCGGCTCTGTGGTGTGGTCGGAGTCGACGCATAAGGGGCCGACTCAGGGGAAGCCGACGCCGGGGAAGCCGACGCAGAAGGTGGCGCTTTCGGCTGCACGGCCGGGGGTGCCGGTGGCGGCGACTGCGACTGCGCCGAGCCGGGGGCCGGTGACCGTGGCTGCGGCGACGGCGACTGTGAGCGCGAAGCCCGAGCCTGCGACCCCGACTGTTCCGGCAGGGCCTGTTCCATCGGCGTATCGGACTGTGCGGTGGCAGGCCGAACCGACCTCGGCAGCGGCGGTCGCGGCTCCGACACCGGCCCGTGCGACTGCTCCACCGAGCGCGGCGCTGTAGAGGACGGTGGCAGGGAGGATGGCGACTCAGAAGGCCGCGACTCAGAAGGCCCTGAACCAGAAGGCCCTGAACCAGAAGGCCACGAACCGGAAGGCCATGACCCAGAAGGCCCTGACCCAGCAGGCCGCGACCCAGAAGGCCATGACCCAGCGGGCCGTGACGAAAAAGGCCGCGACCCAGAAGGCCGCGACTCAGAAGGCCGCGACCCAGAAGGCCGCGACCCAGAAGGCCGCGACCCAGAAGGCCGCGACTCAGAAGGCGGTGGCCCAGTGGGCCGTGGCCCGTCGGGCTGTGACGAAGGCGGTCGCGGCGTGGGCGATGGTCCTGAGGGCGATGGTCCTGAGGGCGATGGTGCCGCGGAGTTTGGTGCCGCGGGCGACGACACCTGTGGGGAAGCCATTGGTGACGGCCGCTGTGGCCCCTGTGGCTGCTGTGGCTGTTGCGTCCTGTTGGGTTGTAGCCTCGCCGCAGAAATTGGCACCTCGGCCACAAGTGGTGGCTGGGCAGGTGGCGGGGGCTGGCGCGAATCCGCCGGGTAGGGTGGCTGTTGCGTCCTGTTGGCTTGTAGCCTCGCCGCAGAAATTGGCACCTCGGCCACAGGTGGTGGCTGGGCAGGTGGCGGGGGCTGGCGCGAATCCGCCGGGTGAGGTGGCTGTTGCGCCTGCCCCAACCAGACTTCTGCCTGCCGGCGGCCGTCGACGTCACCTGGGCGGCCACAGTCGCCGAGCGCAGCGCGCGGGTGAGTTATTTCGTCTGCCTGGTCGGAGTGGGCTACTTCGAACGGAGTGCCGCGGCCAGGGTGCGATGGCTCTGGCCCAGGTATCTGTGCTGCGGGCGGCTGCGCCGCAGGTGCTGCGGGCGGCTGCGCCGCAGGTGCTGCGGTCCCGGCCACCGGCGGGTGCCCACTGCCAGATCGATGCGCTGCTGCCGGAGGGCACCCAGTGGGCGCACCCCCGCGGACCGATCCTGAACCTCCCCGCCGGGGCGCTACGCGCACCCATTCCGGCAGCGGATCGTGTCCGACACCCCCGGACCGCGGCGCAGCGCCGCTTTGATCGGGTCCCCGCTCATCTGGGCGATCCACGACAGTGCGGGCCGCGGCGCCCGTCACAGGGTCCGCGCTTGCGGTAGGCGATTCGCCTCCGGCCGGTGCGCGTGCCTGACCGGTCACCGCCAGTTCTGGCTGCGTGCCCGCGACAGCGCTTGGAGCGCTGTCCGCCGGGCTGGCCGCAGCTCGGCCCGCCGGATTGCGTGGCGGACCTGCCGCGCTGCCGTCCGCGTCGCCTGCCCCGGTCGCTCCGGCATTGCTAGTACTGGCTGGCGTACGTCCGTCGGCACCGCCTGCCGCGTTGAGTACCGCGCCGCCATCGGGGCTGCCCGCCGCGGCGCCTGCAGCATTACCGGGAGCGCTGCTTGGCGCGGCGCTTGCGGCGTTGCCAGCCGTGCCGCCTGCGACGCTGGCCGCCCGGCCGGCATTGGCACTGTGACTGACCGGCGGGACCGACGCGCTACCTTCGGCGTCGCTGGCGGCACCATCTGCGGCACCGTAACTGACCGGCCCGACCGACGCGCTACCTTCGGCATCGCTCGCGGTGCCACCTTCGACCTTGGCCGCCTGGCCCACAACGGAACCGTGACCGACTGGTGCGACCGGCGCACTACCTTCGGCACCGCTTGCGGCACGGTCTGCCGCGTTGGCCACTTGGGCGGCAACGGCGCGGTCACTCACCGGCCCGACCGGCGCGCTGCCTGATGTACTGCCTGATGTACTGCTTGATGTACTGCCTGATGTACTGCCTGATGTACTGCCTGCGGAGGCGCCAGCAGCTCTGCTCGCCGCGCTAGCTTGGGCACCGCCCAACGCCACGCCTGTCCCGTCGCGCGCACCTGCCTCGCCAGCCACTGAGGGCCCACCGCTAACGGTCGTACCGCTAACGGTCATACCGGCCAGGCGCGCACCGGCGCCAGGGGCGGCCGCTCCACGAGCATCGGCTCCATCACTGACCCCACGGGTACCTGTCGAACCAGTGGCTCCCGGTCGGGGGGTTCCTGCACGGGGGGTTCCTGCACGGGCGGTTCCTGCACGGGCGGTTCCTGCGCCGGTGGCTGCCGCACGAGCGGCCACCGGCACCGCTCCGCGGGCGGGCCTCGATCGCCACAGCGATTCCCGCCGCTCCTCGACCCCACTATCCGCCACCGCAACCGGGGGGGCCGCCGCACCAGCCGCCGCAGCCACCTTGCGCTGCCGCGGCCGTCCCTGCTGGGGCCGTCCCTGCTGGGGCCGTCCCTGCTGGGGCTGTCCCTGCTGGGGCTGTCCCTGCTGCGGCCGTCCCTGCTGCGGCCGTCCCTGCTGCGGCCGTCCCTGCTTCGACGTCAAAGGCGCAGGCTGCGCACGGCGCCAGACGCGCCCCACAATCAGGACCTGTTCCGCCTCTTCAGCTGGAATCAGCCGACACCATATGCGCGGCTCGGTCAAATAACGGACCTGCGAGGTGAGCAACTCGGGCAACCGCTTGTTCTCGAGTACCGGCCTGGTGGCGAGCCACGTCGCAACGCCCGGAGGCAGAATGTAGAGCCAGAACAGCCGGTGGTCGAACGGCAGCCCGACCAACGTGAGCGCCACAACATACGGCACTGTGATGGCCACGAACACCACAATCTGGCCAATCGGCAGCGGAACCGGCAGGCGAAAATCGTAGATCTTGTAGAGCCGCTTCTCAATGCGCCAGATGTTCGTGTACGTGGGGAGATCCACGCGGGTGCTCTCCTTCCGCCGGTGCGGGCGACCTTAGTGGACGCCGAGTGCGTTGGCTATGCCGGTGGCGAGTGTCTGCACGATGCTCGGCGTATAGAAGATGACGGCGATCCCTATCGCGAGGACGAGGAACTGAACGAACCTAGTGATCTCCCTGGTGAACAGGAAGAAGACCGCGACGATCCCGACGATCCCGAGGAACAGCGGGCCAAATAGCTGCTGAAGGTACGTCACGAGGCCCTGCGAGTTGAGCGCTGCCGCCAGCGGAGGCACCATGACGATTTGGGACAACAACATCAATTTACTCTTTCCGTGACAGGTGAGATTTCCGGGGACGTGCAGGTACCGGCCATAATCCGGTCCCCGGCCACGCGTCGGCACATCACGTCTGAGCCGCCTGCTGGCCCGCCTGCTGGGTCGAGCCCGTAATGGTTTCGACGGACCAAGTGCCGCTCTGGTATATCCACGTCATCTCGTAGGTCACGTCAAGCGTGGCCGGCGCGGTTCCCCCCTGGCTCGGAAGCTGCCAGCGAACCGTAACGGTAATGTCCCGCTTCGAGCCCCCCTGCGGGATCGTCAGATTCTGGATGGAGTTATAGCTCACCACACCGCCGAGCCCGGCGATGGAGAAACCCTTTGTGATGTACCGGCCGAGTGTGGCCGTATCACTTGCCGCATACGCCTGCAGGAACGAAGGAAGGAAGTTCTCGAATTCGTTCTGCGTCGTCAGGTCCGATCCGCCGCCTGAGGGCGGGGACGGCGGGTTGACCTTGGCGGGCGGCGGGAGCAGCGCCGGTTCGCCAGATACGACCATTCCGCCCGATGCCACGTAGATCGGTACGGAGAACTGCATTAGCTGGCCATTTACCGTTACGAGCAACGTCACGAGGGCGTTATCCGCGTCTTGCACGGTTATGCCTGCGACCTGTTCTGATGCTAGCTGCATGCGCCCGGCGCCGTTCCAGCCAAGCTGCTGCCCGGCGCCCGACGGGATGAAAGCCGCAAGCTGCTGTGCTCGCTGCGAGGCGTGCGCCTGATCAAAATTCAGGTAGACCTGCCCGAACTGCAGGGAAAAGGCCTCTGCCAAGCTTGTGGGGAAACGGCTCGCCGGGGTCGGCTGCTGTACCGATGTGCCCGCCGGGCCTGGCGCCTGGGCCGCCCGTACAAAGATCGCGCGCACACCATTGAAAGCGACGACGATCAATACCGCCCATACAATAGCACGCCCAATCCATACCCCCCACCGGCCGCCCGCACCACGCCAGCCCGACGGCCGGCCAGGAGCCTTCCCTGCCGGGCGATCAGGCGCGGCCGTCGCGGTAGACCCGCCGCTGTGGACAGCCGACTGCGGACCGCGTTCGACGGTCGACTTGCGAGCCATCGCACCTCCGAGTCGTGCCATAGATCCCGGGCGCAGCCGTCAACGGCACGATGTCAATCGTGCCGGTCCTGGACCATTGTGAGGCATAAGACCCCACAGTAGTGGACGCCCAATCCTCGAGCGACCCCTCATTCTTCCAGCCGTCCCCTCGTCCCCCTGCTAGCGGCAAGGCCACTGGTTCGTTTCTAGTGACTGCGTAGGGTAATTCTGGGCAGAAGTATCACAGCTCAAACGTTGAACCGGAACTCCACGACGTCACCATCTCGCATCACATACTCCTTACCCTCGACGCGCACCTTGCCCGCGGAGCGCGCCGCCACGAGCGAACCCGAGGCCATCAGGTCGTCATACGAAACAACTTCGGCCTTTATGAATCCGCGCTGGAAGTCGGTGTGGATCACACCAGCGGCCTCCGGTGCCGTCGCCCCTGCCTTGATCGTCCAAGCTCGCGCCTCCTTCGGTCCCGCGGTAAGGAAGGTTTGCAGTCCGAGCGCGGCGAAGCCCGCACGGGCTAGCTGCGCGAGCCCCGGCTCATCCTGTCCGATCTCGGCGAGCAGTTCGGCCGCGTCCTCGTCGGGAAGCTCGGTGAGCTCGGCTTCCGTCCGCGCATCCAGAAATATGGCAGGCGACGGCGCGACGAGACCTGACAGGCGCTGTCGCAGACCATTGTCGGCAAGCTCGGTGTCGTCGAGGTTGAACACGTAAACAAACGGCTTGGCGGTGAGCAGATGAAGGTCAGCGAGGTCGGCGAGCCAGACCCGGCCCGCTACCGACTCGGCGTGCAGCGGTCGGCCGGCATCAAGCATCTCCGCAGCACGGGCCGAGGCCTCCGCCACGCGCAGCCGTTGCGGATCTTTATGGGTTCTCGCTTCTTTGGCGATACGGGGAAGCGCCTTTTCCAGCGTCTGGAGGTCGGCGAGGATCAGCTCGGTGTTGACCGTCTCGACGTCGCGTTCTGGGCTGATCTCACCATCCACGTGGGTGACATCCGCGCCGGTGAAGACGCGGACCACCTGGCAAATCGCGTCGGTTTCACGGATGTGCGCGAGAAACTGATTGCCCAGGCCCTGGCCTTTCGACGCGCCACGGACCAGCCCCGCGATGTCAACAAAACGCACGGTGGCGGGCATGATCCGCGCCGAGTTGTACAAACGTGCGAGCTCGGCGAGCCGGGAATCAGGCACCCCCACGACCCCGACATTCGGCTCGATGGTCGCGAAGGGGTAGTTGGAGGCGAGCGCCCCCGCCCTGGTCAACGCATTGAAAAGGGTCGATTTGCCCACGTTTGGCAGGCCGGTGATTCCGATCGACAAGCTCACTCGCGGGAGTCTACGAATGGTTAGCGCGCTAGACGAATCCGCGCCGGCCTGGCGTGTCAAGCCACGCCCTGTCGGTGCGGGCTGCCACCATTGCGAGGCATGGACGCGATCTCGCTGTTTGCCTGCCTCGCGCTCGGCGCCCTCGTCGGAGCGGCGGTCGGCTTCCTGATCGCGCGCGCCCGGCAGGCCGCCGAAATAGCCAGCCTGTGCGCCCAGTTGCGGGCCGCGCAGGAGAAAACAAGCCTGGTCGAGCGCGCCGCACAGGAGAAGGCCCAGCTTGTCGAGGGCCAGCTTGCCGAGCGCATACGCGCGCTTTCCTGCGAGGCGCTTGACGCCAACAGCCGGCAGTTCCTCGACCTGGCCGAAGTCCGGATGCAGGCATTTGGCGTCAAGGCGACAAGTGAACTCGACAGCAGGAGAGCCGCCGTCGAGCACCTGGTGGGCCCGCTGAAGGAAACCCTCGCCAGGGTCGAGACGCAGCTGCGCGAATCTGACGCGGCACGCCGCGCCTCGCACGCCGAGCTTGCCAAGCATGTCGAATTCGCCCGGGCAAGTTCTGACCAGTTGCGCGAGCAGACCCAGGCACTGGTGACCGCGCTGCGCCGACCTGAGGCGCGGGGACGCTGGGGCGAGATGCAGCTGCGCCGGGTAGTGGAGCTGGCCGGCATGTCCGCCCGATGTGACTTCGACGAGCAGGTCGGCGTCACGACCGCGGATGGGACGCAGCGACCTGACCTCGTCATCCGCCTCGCTGGCGGCAAGAACATCGTCGTGGACTCCAAGGTCTCGCTCGCCGCGTACCTGGAGGCGGCTGAGGCCAGGGACCCCGGCGTGCGGGACGGGCGGCTCGCCGCGCACGCGCGCCATCTCAAGGAGCACGTGGACAGGCTCGCGGCCAAGGCGTATTGGGCCTCCGTCAGCCCAGCGCCTGAGTTCGTCGTGCTCTTCATCCCCGGTGAGGCGTTTCTCGCTCCCGCGCTCGAACGCGATCCCGGCCTGCTTGAATACGCGATGGCCAAGAGAGTGCACATCGCGACGCCGACCACGCTGGTGACGATGCTGCGCACGGCCCACTACGCCTGGCAGCAGGCCGCGCTCTCGGAGAACGCCCGCACCGTGTTCGACCTGGGAAGGGAGCTCTACGAGCGCATCGGCGGCATGGGTAGGCACGTCGACCGGCTCGGCAGGGCGCTGACCAACGCGGTCTCCACCTACAACCAGGCCGTCGGCTCGCTCGAAAGCCGGGTACTCGTGAGCGCTCGCAAGCTGAACCAGCTCGGCCTGGTGGAGGCGCAGCTCGAGCCGCCTCAGCCGGTCGAGGAAACCACGCGGGCGATCTCGGCGCCCGAACTCGTCACGGAATCAGGCCCGGAACTCGTCACGGAGGCACCAAAGGTACTCGCCTCATCCCGGCGGGCAGGTGCTGCCGGGTGAAAGCGGCATACGGCGGAAGTCCCTGCCGCGGTGACATCCGCGGTGACATCAGGGTCGGCATCCAAAGCGGCATCCGGGGCATGATGACAATGGGGGAGGAAAGAGGTGCCCGCGATCCGAATGCCGGAATCCTGGAACGGCACGATCAGCGCGCTTCGAGGAAAGACGGTGACAACGAGCCAGCCCAGGCCGCCGCGGCAGAGCGCCGGGGCACCATCGGACCCATCTCAGCCAACTGTCATGCCAGCTGTGCTAGCTGAGCGGTCTGACCCAGTTGTACCCTCCTTGCCCGGTACCCCAGATGTGCCATCCGTGTCGGCTCGACGCACGGGCATCCTCGCCGCGGCGCCGTTGCGGCTGACCGGGCGCGGCGGCGTGCTCGCCGTCTTCGCACTATCGTTCACGGGCGCATTCACCGCCAGCGCGTGGCACGTCGGTGCGCTCACCGGGATCTCGTACGTAGCGGCTTGCGTCTTCGCCTCATTGGCGGTGCGGCCCAGTCAACTGCTGCCGGTGGTGGTTACGCCGCCGATGCTGCTCGGGGCCGCCGTGGTGTGCGTGCAAGCCGCCACGGCGACCGGAGGCGTCCTCTCGGTTGCCGGCGGCGCCCTGGTGACGCTGGGCAACGTCGCGCCCTGGCTCTTCGCCGGCACCGTGCTCGGCGTGCTCATCGCGCTGGCCCGCGGTCTCGCAGGGAATGTCAGCGCGCTGCACGAGTCACTGCGCGGCGACGTGCGCGGCGATTTGCGCGGCGACAGCAGATCCCGCGGCGGGCAGGACTGAATCGCGGCGTTGTAGGCCTGCCGAGGCGGGTCGGCGGCGGCCGAGGTGGCGGCGGATCGCCGCGCGGGAAACGCCGTATGACCGGGTAGTTTTCCTCCGTGCGGCAATCTTCTATCGTGACCATCACTCGGATTAGCCGGTCAAAGTATGATCGATTAGCGGCAATTGGTCATTTTGGTTGAAAACCACGCCAACGTGTGCTCATCTACTGTCAGGGGCCGGTCCGCTCTGTCGGCGCGCCTCTGGGGGGTACGTTCGGATGGGCGAGGACGGCAACCGCGTGCTGGGACGCCAGCAGGCGCTGAGAGATCAGCTTCCGGTGTCGACGGTGGCTGGGTTACTTCGCATGGCTGGCCGCAATCTCGGCGAGCCGGATTCTGGCCAGGCAGAGTCACAGACAGTGCCAGCTGACCTTCACTGCGAAGCTACCGCAGCCCCGCCCGGCGAGACCGGAAGGCAGCAATCCGAAGGTCCCCCCGGACACCAAGCCGGGGGTCCCGGGCACGAATCCGCGGGTCCCGGACAGCAAGCCGGGGGTCCCGGGCACGAATCCGCGGGTCCCGGACAGCAAGCCGGGGGTCCCGGGCACGAATCCGCGGGTCCGGGGCACGAAGCTGTGCCGAGACCACGGCCGCGCAGGCCCGAGCCATCATGGGCACGGGTCATAGGCACGACCGCTCGGCTGTGGATGCGGCGCCACGTGCGCAGGCCCGGACACGGCCCGGGCATGTTCGCCGTGATCGCCATCGCCATCGCCATCGTGGTCGTGAGCGCGCTCTTCGTGGGCCTGTCCGGTCGGGTTCAGACTAATCCGGTCCAGGCTAGATCGACGCACAACGGGACAGGCGAGTCAGCAGGCCAGGGCACCAGCGGACTATTCGCGATAGCGGCAGTGCGCAGGCAGACCGCGGTGTGGGTCGCCAGGCAGGTGAGCCAGGACGCGATCGTGGCCTGCGACCCCGATATGTGCAACGCGCTCCAGACGGAGGGTGTCGCCGCGCAGAACCTGCTCACGTTGCAGCCGTCGGCGTCCGATCCGCTCGGCTCCGACGTGGTGGTCGCGACCGCGGCGGTGCGCAGCCAATTCGGTAGCCGTTTGGCGAGCGTGTACGCGCCGACGGTGATGGCAAGCTTCGGCGCGGGGAAGGCACGGATCGACGTCCGGGCGGTAGCGCCGGACGGCACGGCGGCCTACCTGGCCGCCGTCCATTCCGACCAGGCCGCGCGGCAGAACGCCGGGGCGCAATTGGCCGACAGTGCGCGAATCACCATGCCCGCTGCGGTCGCGCGGGAACTCACCGCGGGCCAGGTTGACTCCAGGCTCCTCATCACCCTGGCGGCGCTCGCCGCCAGGAATCCCATGCAGCTACTTGGGTTCGGTGGCGCGGCCCCAGGCGCAAGCCGCGGCATCCCGCTGCGCTCCGCAGACATCGCCGCAGCAAGCAACATCGGCGCAACAGAGCTTCCGTTGGATCTCTCGTTCCTGCAAGCCCAGCTGCCCCCCTATCGGCCCCTGCTTGCCCGGGTGGTGGGTACTGGAGGCCACGCCGTGCTGCACATCGACTTCGGCGCGCCCAGCCCGCTTGGATTGCTCGGCGCGCGGGGGATTCCCTGACGAACGATTCATGACAACGCGACGGCACCTGCCGGGGAGACCGGTCCGCGCGTAGAAAATGGGGCAAGTATGAAACTGCCGCGGAAAGCGCTCGGCCTGGCGCTGCCGCTCGCCGCGTTCTCGCTCGCGGCGGGTCTCTCGCTCGCCGCGCCATCCACCGCATCGGCGGCGAGCGTCGGCTGGGTCCGTTGTGCCCACCTGTCACCCAATGCGCCCAAGGTGGACGTCTACCTCTATTCGTTCAACAGCAAGACGCCGCCGATGGTGCTCAAGGGCGTTGGCTACGGCGACGTCTCCGAATACATGCAGTTCGAGGCAGGTACCTACACGGTCGCCATGCGCCCGGCCGGAGCGCCCTCGTCGACCACGCCAATCGTGTCAACCGCCATCACGGTCGCGCCGGGCGCCGCCTACACCGTCGCAGGCGTGGGGCCGGCCTCGGGGCTACGGCTGCAGGCCATGCAGGACCAGCTGACTACACCTCCTGGGCAGGCGCTCGTCCGCGTCATCCAGGCCTCACTCCAAGAGCACAAGGTAACGGTGACCGCTGGCGGGCAGGTACTGGCGCAACAGCTCGCATTTCCCAGCGTTACCGGTTATCGCGCCATTTCACCCGGCGACCAGACCGTGCGCGTTACGGGTGGGAGCGAAAAAGCCAGCCAGACCTTCGATCTCTCGGCCGACACGATCCACACGCTTGTCGTGCTCGACAACAAAACATCCGGTGGCCTGCGGATCGTCAGCCTTGTGGACGCCGCTGGCAGCCACGTCTTGCCGGTCGGCGGGGCCGCGACGGGGCTCGGTGGAACCGCACCGCGTGCTCCCGGCGAATCGGCATTGCCGTGGCTGGCGAGCATCGCCGGCGGCGCCATGCTCGCACTGGCGGGCGTAGCGAGGCTGCGCTGGATTCGTGACGGCGCGGCTCGCGTGCCGTGATCAGGCCGCTCGCAGGCCGACCGGCGGCGATAGTCGCGGTAGTCGCGGGCGTCATCGCCGCCGGAGCCGGCGCGGCCGGCCTGCTGACCAGTGGTTCGGGCACGACTCCAGCGCCGTTGCCGCACCCGGCAGCCGCGATCGCGCCCACTCCGGCCGGCCAGGAGGTCGCGGTGGGCGGCCGATCGGCCGGGTACCAAACGCCGCGGCCAGTCGCGCTCGTCATCCCGGCCATCGGGGTGAACGCGCGACTGGTCGACCTGGGCCTGACAGCAGCCGGCACGGTCCAGGTGCCGGCCGACCCCGCCAGTCCGGGCTGGTACACGGGCAGCTCACGCCCGGGAGCGATCGGCTCCTCGGTCCTGCTCGGCCACATCGACTCACCCTCCGGCCCCGCAGTCTTCTACCGCCTCGGACAACTACGCCCGGGTGAGCGCGTGTACGTGCGAAGGGCCGATGGCACGCTCGCCGTGTTCCGCATCGACGCGGTGCGCAGGTATCTGAAGAGCCATTTCCCCACGGCCGCCGTCTACGGCCCAGCGCCGGACCCGGAACTGCGGCTGATCAGCTGCACCGGCGTCTTCGATCAGAACCTGAAGTCCTACCTGAGCAACGTCGTCGTCTACGCGACGGCGATCACTTAAGGGCGTGCCCCTACGCCGCCCGGACCGCCCCACCGGCAGTGAGCGGTGGCGGTCGCGGTCAGCGGCGCAACTCGCGCGGCAGCGCAAAGACGAGGCTCTCCGCCACGGCTTCGACCTCTTCGACCGTGGTGAAGCCGCGGTCGGCCAGATAATCAAGCACGCCGTGCACCAAGTCCTCTGGCACCGATGCCCCGCTGGTCACGCCGACGACCCCGGCGTCATCGAACCACTGCGCGTTCATGGCGGTCGCGTCATCCACCAGGTACGCGGCGGTGGCGCCGACGTCCAGCGCCACCTCGACAAGCCGCACCGAGTTAGATGAGTTCCGCGACCCCACCACGATGACGACGTCGGACTGCTGAGCGATCTGCTTCACCGCCGACTGACGGTTTTGCGTCGCGTAGCAGATATCGTCGCTCGGCGGATCGGCGAGCAGCGGGAAACGCCCCCTGAGCGCGGTCACGGTCTCGTCAGTCTCATCGACGGAGAGGGTGGTCTGCGACAGCCACGCAACTCTGGACGGATCGCGCACCTCGATTCCCGCCGCCTCGTCCGGCCCGCCCACCAGGCGGATGTTGGCCGGTGCCTCACCGGTGGTACCGACCACTTCTTCGTGCCCCTCGTGCCCGATGAGCAGGATGTCGTAGTCCTGTGCCGCGAAGCGACGTGCCTCGTTGTGGACCTTCGAGACGAGCGGGCAGGTGGCGTCGATGGTATGCAGGCCGCGTCTGTCGGCGTCGGCATGTACCTGAGGCGCCACTCCGTGAGCGGAGAACACCACGACCGCGCCTGCGGGAACCTCGTCGGTCTCCTCCACGAAGATCGCCCCGCGCTCCTCCAGGGAGCGCACGACGTGGGTGTTATGCACGATTTGCTTGCGTACGTAAACCGGCGCCCCGTAGCGCTCCAGCGCCTTTTCAACAGTCTGGACCGCGCGGTCGACGCCCGCGCAGTAGCCGCGCGGCTTAGCGAGCAGGACACGTCCAGCCATGTCCCCATCGTAAGGGCCACGCACCGGTCCACGGCCGGACGTGACCGGCTCCATATCCTGGGTAGGACAGGCCGTAAGTCCCGGCCACCCGCTGTTACCACGGCGTTGCCGCTGAATCCGGCGTCGGGCAAGCTTAGTGCCCAGGCACCACGCCGGAAGGGAGATAGCGATGACCCGAATCACGAACGTATCTGAACGCCTGAAGGAGGCACCGGCGCATGCGCTGCGCGCCGTATTCGCAGGGATCGGCCAGGCGCTGCTCGTCTCGGACCGAGTACGCCACAAGCTCATGAGCGCACCTGGCGCAGCGGAAGATGCGGGGGGAAAGGCTGGGCGTCACCCGGTCAGAATCCCTGTGACCACGCCAACGGCCGTCAAGAGAGCCGCGCAGAAGCCGGTCACGCCGGTCCAGGCCGCGACCGTGACTTCGGCCACCAAAACCGCGCGGGCAACCCAGAACCGGGTGGCGTCCGTCACAAAACCGGCTACCTCACCCGTACCTGCCAAGCCAGCCCTACCAGCGCCGGGAACGCCAGCCGGCAGGTCGTCCACCGCCACCAAGCCGACCGCCAAACATGCACGGGCCAACGCCGGCGGCAAAGCTCCAGAGCCGGCCTCGCAGCCCCCGATCCCAAACTACGACGAGCTCTCCATCGCCTCGCTCCGGGCCCGGCTGCGTGGGCTCGACCTCGCGCAGGTGCGCCGGCTGCTCAGCTACGAAAGGTCACGCGGCAGCCGTTCTGACGTCATAACGATGTACGAGCGCAGAATCACGAAGCTTACGGAGGCCGGCGGCTGACCCGCGCGGGCCTGCCTGACCGTCACTGACATGCCGCTGGAAACATCACCGGAGTCGCCCGCGCCGGTCCGCACCGTCCTGCACATGGTCGGCGGATGGATCGCGCGCCTTGGCCGCATCTGGGTCGAAGGCCAGATCGCCGAACTCAACGTGCGTGGTGGCCGCGGCGCCGTTTTCCTGACCCTGCGGGACCCCATCGCCGCCGTGTCGGTCCGGGTGATCTGCACCAGGCAGGTATTCGATGCCACCGACCCAGCGCCGAAAGAGGGCGCGCGCATCGTTGTCTTGGCCCGGCCGGACTTCAACGCCAACCGGGGCTCTTTCGCGCTCACCGCGCTCGAGATCCGCGCCGTCGGCATCGGCGAACTCCTCGCGCGGCTTGATAGGCTCCGCCGTAGCCTCGCCGCCGAAGGCCTGTTCGCCGCCGAACGAAAGCGCCCGCTGCCATTCCTGCCGCGGCGGATCGGGCTGATCTGCGGGCGCGACTCTGCCGCACGCCGCGACGTGCAGCAGGTCGCGTACCTGCGGTGGCCCGCGACGGCATTTGCCGTCGAGGAGGTGGCAGTGCAGGGCCAGTATGCGGTCACGGACATCGTCGGGGCCCTGCAGCGACTCGATGCCGCGTCCGGCGTCGACGTGATCATCATCGCCCGGGGTGGGGGCAGCGTCGAAGATCTGCTGCCGTTTTCCGACGAGACGCTGGTCCGCGCGGTAGCCGCGTGCGCGACGCCCGTTGTCAGCGCCATCGGCCACGAACAGGACGTGCCACTGCTCGACCATGTCGCGGACTTGCGGGCCGCGACGCCGACTGACGCGGCGAAACGGGTCGTGCCCGACGTTGCTGAGCAGATCGCGATCATCGATGGGCTGCGGGATCGTGCCCGCAGGTGCATCGCCGGGCGACTGGACAGAGAGACCGCGTGGCTGAGCGGGATTCGCTCACGGCCCGCACTCGCCGACCCGGTGCGCGAGGTCGAGCGCCGCGCGCAGCAGGTCGACGAACTCGCCGACCGGTCCAGGCGGTGCCTAAACGGCATGCTGGCCCGCGCGACTGACGACATTGCCCACACCCGAGCCCGCCTGCTCGCCCTTTCACCCGCGGCGACGCTCCGCCGTGGCTATGCGATCGTGCACCGCGGCGCTGTCAGCGTTGTCAGCGTTGTCAGCGCTCCCCAGGATCCCCAGAATCCACACGAAGCCCATAAACCGCAGAGCCCCCACAGTCCGCAAGAACCCCAAGGTCACCAGAAACCCCAGGAACACAACGAAGCCCCCGAAGCCGTGATTGTCCGCAGCGCCGCTCAGGTAGCAGAAGGGGACCAGTTGCTGATCAGGTTCGCCGATGACCAGCTCGCCGCGACCGCCGGCCCGTCCTGGCCACCGCCGGTCCCATAGGGTGGGCCAGTGGCCGACGAAGAGGCGGAGCGTACCTCGACGAGTCTCCCGTACGAGAATCTCCCGTCCGAGAGTCTCCCGTCCGAGAATCTCCCGTCCGAGAATCTCCCGTCCGAGAAAGAGAGCCTCCCGTACGAGCAAGCCAGAGACGAGCTGGCGAATGTCGTCAAACGCCTAGAAGCCGGAGGCCTCAGCCTCGAGGACTCGCTGGAGCTGTGGGAGCGCGGCGAGCGGCTGGCGACAATCTGCTCGGAATGGCTCGAAGGCGCGCGTGCCAGGCTCGCTACGGCGATGGCGGCAGGTGCCACGGAAAGATCGGGACACGCAGATGGGCAGGCGCCATTTTAGGTCGCTAGGGCGCCGGTTTCCCGTGGATCTTGGTGAACGCGGGCCGCGATCCAGCGGCGAGCTGCAAGGCCCTGCTTGTCCCGAGGAGCCGATAGTGGACCTATCGCCGACGACGACGGCGCCGCGACCCCGGTCGTCGTCGGTGGTCGTGGGCGGCACCTCCGCGCCGCCAAAGATCCACGGGACACGAGACGCCCTAGCGCGCGATCCCACGGCCGCGCGCTGAATTGTGCGACGGCTTGAACCGCCCATGGACCGAGTAACGTGGCAGAGATGGATCCCGGTTCATCCCGGGATCTTTGCCTTGACGGAGCAACGATCACAACGTTGCCTTTGCGTGGCGCCGCATAACCTACACACCTGGATGCGTCGTTCTAGGAAGTCGTTCTAGGAACTAGACAGCTTTGACCGCAGGGTCGGTAAACCGCAGGGTCGGTAACTGGAGGTTCAGCGTGCGGGGCAGGGACGGTACATGTAGGGACGGTGCACGCAGGGACCGTACGTGCAGGGACGGCAAATGGCACCATCGCCGGCCGATGGTCAGGTCCGCAGCGGCGGTCGCCGCGGCGGCGGCCCTGCTCTTTGTCGCAGCGTGCTCAGGGGGCGGCGTGCTCGGGCTGGCGAAGCCGGCCGGGCCTGCCTCCGCGCAGTTGACGATCACGCCCGGCAACGGCAGCATCAACGTCAACCCGGCCGCGGGGGTCACGGTCACCGCGGCGCACGGCAAGGTGACTGATGTCTCCGTGCGTACCTCGGGCGCCCAAGTCACCGGCAGCATGAGCGACGGCGGCACTGTCTGGCACAGTAAATGGACACTCGGCACGGCGCAGCAGTTCGTGTTGACGGCCACGGCGGTCAACACGACAGGCAAGACGACCACGGCGACGAGCTCATTCCGCACACTCACGCCCCGCGCGACGTTCCAGACTCAGATATTCGAGGGCAGCGGCCAGACGTACGGGGTTGGCATGCCAATCAAGCTCACCTTCAGCCAGCCGATCACGGACAAGGCCACGGTGGAGCGGGCGCTCGAGGTGCGGACGTCAAAGAAGGTGGTGGGCGCCTGGTGGTGGGACAACGACGAGACGCTTGACTTCAGGCCGAAGGCCTACTGGCCGACGTACACGGACGTCAGCTTCATCGGGCACCTGGCCGGAGTGGAGGGCGCGCCTGGTGTGTACGGGACCTCCGACCTGTCGCAGAGCTTCAATATCGGGGATTCGCTGATCGCGCACGTGAGCACGAGCGGCCATTACCTGTCGTTGTACAAGAACGGAGAGCACATCGACAGCTGGCCGATCAGCACTGGGCAGCCCGGTGATGACACCCCCAACGGGACATTCCTGACCATCGACAAGGGCAACCCAGTGGAGATGAAGCCTGCCGACATCGCGCCTGGCGCGCCCGGCTACTACGACGTCGAGGTGAACTGGTCGGTGCGGTTCACCTGGAGCGGTGACTACATCCACTCCGCGCCATGGTCGGTGGCCAACCAAGGGAACTCGAACGTCAGCCACGGCTGCGTGAACCTCGGACCCCAGTACGCCCCGATCTACTACAACATGGAGGTTCCAGGGGATCCGGTGATCGTTACGGGCAGCCCGGTGCAGGGCGCATGGGACGACGGCTGGACCGACTGGTATCTAACCTGGCCGCAGGTGCTCGACCGGAGCGCAACTCACGATGCGGTGGTGACGGGCCCGGGTGGCAGTTCCTTCGTCAGCGCGGCTTCACTCAACGCACCGGCCGCAGCGCCCACGTCACCCGCGCCATCGTCATCGGCGTCCACGCCCGCGCGCAGCGGTTCGGCCACACCCTGAGGTAAGGGCACCTTCGCGACCCTAGGCTCCTCGGCCTAGGGCTCCTTTGGCCGAGTGATTCCCGATAAACACGTTCGGCGAATAGCGGCATTGCGGCACGGCGAGGAAATAATTGGTCAAATCGAGACGGCGACGGCCTGGCGGGCCCGCCAGGTTTGCCGGGCCGGCCGGGTCGGTCAGGGTTGCTGGCTGAGGGAATTGGCCAGCACGGACAGCTCCTGCCAGCCAGCGGTGCCGGTCACGACGATCGTGAATGCCCCGCGCGCCGAGCGGTACATCGACCGCTGGTCCTTGTCCTGCCGCCAGCGGCGGGACCACCAGGTGCCGCCTATCCAAACCCCAGGCAGCATGTTGCCATTGTTGGTCATCCGCAGGATGAATGGAGCCGGGCGCTCACTGCTCTCCTCCAGCGACGCAATCCCGCCGGACGGAGTCACGAAGCCGAGATGCCAGCTGACCGCCCCTCCCGGCACCAGGGTGAGGCGTGAGCTCACCGGCTGCCATGCGGGCGGCAGGGAACGCGGCGCCAGCACCGGATAGGGTGCGGCCCGGCGGAACTTGACCAGGTCGCCTTGGTAGTTCACAGGCACCGCGAGCGGGGTGGTGGGACGCGGCGTCGCCACCAGGAACAGGGCGCACAAGATCAGGCACGTGACCGCCGCGGCGAGCAGCGAGCCCACGCGGCGGCGCGACCGCGCATCCGTTTCACCGGCCGGGGACTGCGCCTGCATGTCTCGCCTGGCGGCACCGATCACGGATTCTCTATTCGCGACATAACCTTCAAGACCCCGTCAGCCAGCCGCCTCATCCGGCCCGCGTCCTCGCCAAGCGAGACCTCGGCCACTGCCATCACCATCGCCCCGGTCAGCACGACCGCAAGCGCCTCGTCGACGGGCTCCGCGCTGCGTGCGAAGAACTCGACGTTCCGCATTGCCCAGTCATGCGTCCGGCGGCGCATGACCAGGTCAAAACCCGGCGGCCCGTCGCCGGACACGAACAGCCGTGCTAGGTCACGTTCCTCGATGCAGGCATCCAGGTACGCGGTCGCGCCAGCGAGAAATAGTTCTTTCGGGTCGGTGACGCCGCTGCCGCGCGCCTTGTGTACCGCCCGCCTGGTCCGTTCCGCCAGTTCAAGCTGGAAGTCGTCGAAGAGCACGAGATAGAGATCAGCCTTGCCGCTGAAATGGTGGTATAGGCTGCCGACACTCGCGCCCGCCCGCGTCACGATGTCCGTCACCCCGGCCTGCGCAAAACCGACCGAGGTGAAGACCTCCCGCGCGGCCGCGAGCAACCCGGTCCTCGTCGCGGCGCCACGTTCGGAGATCCGGACGGCGGTGTGTGCCTGCTGTCTCATGCGCGGTCGCGCCACTCCTCATGGTCCCAGGAACATCCGCTGCCCAGACTACGCCCGGCAACCCCAGCGCCGGGCCAGCTCGGAAGGCCGCTCCCACGGGCGCCTCGCAATAGGATCGCATCAGCGGCGAACGAGAAGGGCGTAGCTGGCATGAGCGACGATCATGGCACCACAGGCTCCGCAGGTGGCGCAGTCCCTGCGGGTGACGCAGGCCCCGCAGGTGACGAAGTCCCTGCGGGTGACGAAGTCCCTGCGGGTGACGCAGTCCCTGCGGGTCAGACAGGCCCGGCAGTTGACGCAGTCCCCGTAGGCGACAGCATCGTGACCGGGGGCCAGCCCGTGACGCCGCTGCCAGGGCAGCCTGCGCAGCATCCGGCGCAACAGGCCCCAGCACAGCCGGATCGGCACGCGCCCGATCGCAACCTGGCGCTCGAACTGGCCAGGGTCACCGAGGCGGCGGCGATGGCGGCTGCCCGGTGGGTCGGCCGCGGGGACAAGAATGGCGCCGACGGCGCGGCGGTCAACGCGATGCGCCAGCTGATCAACTCGGTGTCGATGAACGGCGTCGTCGTGATCGGCGAGGGGGAAAAGGACCAGGCACCGATGCTGTACAACGGCGAGCACGTCGGCGATGGCACCGGGCCCTCGTGCGACGTCGCGGTGGATCCCATCGACGGCACCCGCCTTGCCGCTGACGGCATGCCCAACGCGATCTCCGTGCTCGCGGTCAGCGCACGTGGCTCCATGTACGATCCCTCTGCGGTCTTCTACATGTCCAAGCTGGTCACCGGGCCAGCGGCGGCCGACGCGGTCGACCTCGAAGCGCCGGTGAGTTACAACGTGCACGCCCTGGCCAGGGCGAAAGGCTGCTCACCACAGGACGTCACCGTGGTCATCCTGGACAGGCCCAGACACGGGGATCTCATCGCCGAGGTCAGGGCCAGCGGCGCGCGGATCAAGCTGATCACGGATGGCGATGTCGCGGGGGGGATCATGGCGGCGCGCGATGGCACCGGGATCGACCTGCTGCTTGGCGTTGGCGGCACGCCCGAAGGCGTCATCACGGCGTGCGCTGTCAAGTGCCTCGGCGGGGTGATCCAGGGCAAGCTGTGGCCGCGCGACGACGCGGAACGACAACGAGCTGTCGAAGCGGGCCATGATCTCGATCGCGTGCTGACGACCGACGACCTCGTCGCGTCGGACGACGCCTTTTTCGCGGCCACCGGCATCACCGATGGCGAACTCATGGCCGGTGTTCGCTACCGGGCCGGCGGCGCGGAGACGCACTCGCTGGTGATGCGGGCCCGCAGCGGCACGATCCGCAGGATCGAGAGCGAGCATCAGCTGTGGAAACTGCGCGCCTATAGCAGCGTCAACTTCGACAGCGCCGACTGACCCGGCGCGCGCCCGTGGCCAGTCCGCGTACCCCAGGCCCGGCACCCGCCACAACAGGATGCCGATAATTCTCCCTAATGGCTGCCGCATGGCGTGCGCACCGCGGATCTGCGACAATCCCGCGGCCGAACGGGAGCCGGCCCGGTCAGCTGGCCCGGTCAGCTGCCACCTAGCGCGCGCCGCCTGGCCCTGCCGATCCCCACGCCGAAACGCGTGCCGCGCCACCTGCGGCGCTTCGGGGTGCGAGCGGTGACGAGCCCGCACACGGTGTAGCAGCGAATGTCCACAACCGGTCCTTCACCGACGGCCCGCACATGGTTCACCTTGCTGCCGACGAGCGAGGTACCGCTCATCTCGACATTGACCCCCTCGGGCACGAGTACGTGCACATTACCGAAGATCGCCGTCGCGTGCAGGATCACATGCGGCCGCTGAAGCAGTGCCTCGGTGAGGTCGAGATTGACCTCGCCGAAAATCGCTGTCGCCGCGAAGCTCTGCGGCACTACCCACCGGCCGGTCCTGGTCTCGGTGCGGAAGATCCCGAGAGCCGGTTTAGCCGAGTCGAGACGCAGTGGCTGGTCGGCCGCCACCGCAAGATCCGCAGTCAGCTCGGCCAGGTCTCCCAGGGTGCGGGCGGAGTAAGCCTGGGCCACCCGTTCGGAATGTTCTTCGAGGGTCAGCCGACCGTCGGCGGCCGCACCGGCGAGCACCGCGACCACGCGTTCCCTGTCGGCGTCGGAGGCGCGCAGGTTGCGCGCCGATGGTCGGCGTTCCACGTCCCGACCATAACCCGTGCCACGGCATCCTGCGGCCGCAGCGGCGCGCGGCAGCGCCGCGCGGCAGCATCGTGCGGCAGCATCGTGCGGCAGCATCGTGCGGCAGCCCGGTCCCGTACGCCACAGTCCGCCACGGCACGGTGCGTACGACAGTCCCGTGCGACGCGGTCCCGTCCGGCGCGGTCCGGTAGCAACCCCAGGCTCACGTCGGAATGGCCTCGTCAGTTAGTTTGCTCATAGCAAGTATCTGCACGTTCTACAGTGGGACTCGACAGTGTGAAGGGTCATCGTGAGCGAACGCTTGCCACACGTTGCTGGATCCGGGGATGGTGCTGGCCCGCCCGGGGCGGGCGAGCCAGGGACTGCTGAGCCCGCCCGCCGCGGCAGGCAGGCCGGGGCTGGGCTGACTGGGCGCGGCACCCACTACAAGTGGGTTGCCCTGTCGAACACGACCCTTGGCATGCTGTCCGCCACCGTCAACGCCTCGATCGTGATCATCGCCCTGCCCGCGATCTTCCGCGGGATCCACCTCGACCCGCTGACCCCCGGCAACGTGAGCTACCTGCTGTGGATGCTGATGGGCTATCTGCTCGTCTCGGCTGTGCTCGTGGTCACGCTCGGCAGGCTCGGCGACATCTATGGCCGGGTGCGGATGTACAACATGGGCTTCGCCGTGTTCACCGTCGGCGCCCTAGCGCTGCCGTTCGACCCCTTCACCGGGCCCGCCGGGGCGCTCTGGCTGATCGGCTGGCGGGTCTTCCAGGCCGTCGGGGGCGCGATGCTGATGGCGAACTCGCCGGCGATCCTGACCGACGCGTTCCCCTCCAACCAGCGCGGTATGGCACTCGGCATCAGCCAGGTCGCTGGCATCGCGGGCTCGTTCCTCGGCCTCGTGCTCGGCGGTGTTCTCGCTGCCATCGACTGGCGGCTCGTGTTCGTTGTTTCGGTCCCTGTGGGGTTGCTCGGCACGGTCTGGTCGTACGTGAGCCTGCGCGAGATCGGGATCAAGACCAAGGCGCGGATCGACTGGCTTGGCAACATCACTTTCGCCATCGGCCTGATCGGGCTGCTGGTCGGAATCACCTACGGCATCCAGCCGTACGGCGGGCACGTGATGGGCTGGACCAGCCCGATGGTGCTCACCGGGCTGATCGGCGGAGTCGCATTGCTCGCCGCCTTCTGCGTCATAGAAACACGGGTCCCCCAGCCGATGTTCGACCTGAAGTTGCTGAGGATCCGCGCGTTCGCCGCAGGCAACGCCGCCACCCTGCTTGCCTCGATCGCCAGGGGCGGCCTGCAGTTCATGCTGATCATCTGGCTGCAGGGCATCTGGCTGCCACTGCATGGCTACGCGTTTAGTGACACGCCGCTCTGGTCGGGCATCTACCTGCTGCCGCTGACGCTCGGGTTCATCGTCTCCGGGCCCCTGTCCGGCTGGCTCTCCGACAAGCACGGCGCGCGCGCCTTCGCTTCGGGCGGGCTGCTGCTTTCCGCTGCCGCATTCTTCGGCCTGCTGCGCGTGCCCACCGACTTCAGGTACATGGACTTCGCGCTCCTCGTCTTCCTGGCCGGTGCGGGCATGGGCCTGTTCGCGGCGCCGAACACCACTGCGATCATGAACAGCGTGCCCGCGCGGCAGCGCGGCGCCGCGGCCGGGATGCTCGCTACCTTCCAGAACTCCGGCTTCGTGCTGTCGATTGGCGTCTTCTTCTCCCTAATGATCGCTGGACTCGCCAGCACGCTGCCGACCACGATGACAACCGGTCTGACAGCTCAGGGTGTGCCGTACGCGATCGCGCACAAGATCGGCTCACTGCCGCCGGTTGGCAGCCTGTTCGCCGCCTTCCTCGGCTACAACCCGGTCAGGGAACTGCTGGGGCCCACCGGCGTGCTCAATCATCTTCCAGCGGAGCACGCCGCCGTACTGACCGGCAAGAAATTCTTCCCCGAACTGATCTCACAGCCCTTCCACCACGGCCTAGTCGTCGTCTTCAGCATGGCGATCGCCGTGCTCGTGATCGCCGCCGCGGCGTCGCTGCTGCGCGGCGGCAGATACGTGCATGAAGAACACGCGACGACGTCGGCCGCAGCCAGCCCGGCTGCCGCCAGCCCGGCTGCGGACCCGGCGGCCACCGCCGCTGCGGGCGCCGCGGGCGCCGCGGGCACCGACAGCTCAACTGGCGCTGCACTGCCTGCCAGCTCGGATGGCATGAACGGCGCCGCTGGCCAGGACGGTGCCGCTGGCCGGGAACGCGTGGCCAGCAGGGACGGCGCGAACGCGCAGGACGGCGTGGTCGGGACGCCCAGCCGCCCTACGGACGTCAAACCGTGAGCTGAACTCGACGCCGGCACACGCCGCAGCGCTCGCACCGCCGCGCGCTACTGTCGAGGCTGGCGCGCTGGCCGCGCTAGCCCTCAATCCAATTGGTCTACCGACGGTCCTACGGGCCGCAGAACACAGCGGTTCAGTGCTGCCGTGGCGGGTCAGATCGTGATCGAGTGAGCCAAGCTCGTCCTGCCCGGGCTTGTCGCCTCCACCGCGTCCGGTCCGAGTTTCGGCAGCATCAGCGGCCTGGCTGGAGCACGCAGCAACGTGCTCGTGTAGGCGGGCGCACGGTAGGGCGGGTTGGGATCAGTCAGCGCGGCTCCAGCGAAGCCAGCGCGCCACCGCTCGGGCGGTAGGGCGCGCGTGGGCCGACATCGTCAGAGTTCGATCTGCAGCGCGTTGATGTTCGTATTGACGGTCGCCAGCCCAGGCTCCGCCATATCCGCCAGCATGCTCCGGCTCATGAAGGCGGCCCGCGCCCGCGCCCGCGCCGCGGGCGCGGCGAGGATCCCCGGGCGTTACACCTTCACGGTAACGGACGGACAACCACCACAGGGCAGTGCGCGTGGTGGAGAACGCTGTGGGTGACAGAACCTAGCGCGAGGCCGGGAAACCCGCCCTTGCCATGCGCTCCAACCACCAGCAGACCGGCCGTGGCCGAGGCATCGGTCAGGATCTTTGCCGCGTGCCCACGCTCAACCTGCTCGGTCAGCCGGACATCCGGGTACTTCTCCCGCCAGCTAGCCACCGATTCTGCGAGCATGCGGGTGCTCTGCGCGGCCATCGCCTCCTTTGCGTGGGAGGCGCCTTCGTGCGACCGGGCCTTCCGCGAGTCGCCCGCGCCTTGGGCTAGTGCGTGCGTCCAGCTATGGATAGCGCGGAGCTTGGCCCCGCGCAGCACCGCCTCCTCGAACGCGAACGCGACCGCGTCTGCGGTGTTCTGGCCACCGTCGACGCCAACGACGATGTCTGCGTGCGCCCGATCCGGCGCCGCCTGTGCCTGGTCACGGCCCACGTCCTCCGGTGCGGGGATGACCGCCACCGGGCAGGCCGCGTGCGCCGCAACCTGATAACTGATCGAGCCGAGCAACTGGCCAGCAAAGCCAGCCGCCCCCCTGCGGCCAAGCACCACCAGACGGGCGCTGGCGGCCGCTGGAAGCAGGGTCGCCGCGGCAGGTCCGACCAGCAATTGGGTCTCTATACCGATGTCCGGGTACCGGCTCGCGGCACGCTGCGCGGCTGCGTCGAGCACCCGCAGTCCTGCGTCGTCAGGCGCCGCGCCCGCACCGCCCGGCGTGGCGGGCGCCTGGTACGACCAGGTGAGCGCCACGTGCACGATCTGAAGCGGCGCCCTGCGCAGTGCCGCCTCGTCCGCCGCCCAGTCGAGCGCGTGCAGCGACGGCTGCGATCCATCCACTGCCGCCAGGATAGGTCCGGGCATCACGAGCTCCGTTTCTTGCTGCACCGTTTCTTGCCGTGCCGACACTTGCCGTGCCGACACTTGCCGCACCGACACTTGCCGTGCCGACTCTTGCCGTGCCGACACTTGCCGTGCCGACACTTGCCGCACCGACTCTTGCCGTACCGATACGGTCACCGTCCTTGCCCGGTGTAGAGGGCGTCCACTCGTCGGCGAACTTGCTCAGCACGCAGCCGCGCCGCACCTTCGGCGTCGGGGTCAGTTCGACCCCGACGCAGAACTGACCGTCGAGGATGCGCAAACGCTTGATGGCCTCGGCGCGCGACACGACCTCGTTCGCCCTGTCCACGCCCTCCTGAATGATAGAGAGCAGCTCCCGGTCAGCACGCATCTGGCCGACACCCGATCAGGAACCAGCGGGCGGAGCGTCCTGCGGCGCCTCGTTGATCGCCACCTGAAGGATAGTCAGTGCCGCGTCGACCCCCGCCCGCGCGGTGATCGCATGGGTGTGCGCGCGATCAAGCTCGCCAAGGGCGATGCAATCGAAGGCCACGCGGGTGTCGTGCGTGGCCTGCTCGAGCTGGCGGGATGCCTCGCCCATGTCGACACGCCCCGTATCCACACCATCGTGGCGGAATTCTGAGCCGAGTTCTGCGTCGGTCACCCTATGCCTCCCTCCTCGAAGCCAGATCTACCCGGTACCCGAATCGAAGTTCACCAACCTATCGGCCGCTCACCCGAGGGGCGGCGCTACGGCACCTTGGACATGCCTAAGCTTGAACAGAGCCGATCGTCGGCGACGAAGGACGCGCTGCCATATGCCTGAATTCGCGTACACCGAACTGCTCCCGCTCGGCGAGGACAGCACCGACTACCGACTGCTCACCGCTGGCGGTGTCAGCCCACGCCAGTCGTTCGGGAGGGAATTTCTCGACATTGATCCTGGCGTGCTCACCGCGCTCACCACGACCGCGATCGCGGACATCTCCTATCTGCTGCGCCCGGCCCACCTGGCGCAGCTCAGCCGCATCCTTGATGACCCTGAGGCCAGCCCGAACGATCGCTTCGTCGCACGCGACCTCATGCAGAACGCGTGCATCGCGGCCGGCCGGGTGCTGCCAATGTGCCAGGACACAGGGACGGCGATCGTGATGGGCAAACGCGGCCAGCAGGTGCTCACCGACGGCCGCGACGAGGAGCACATCAGCCGCGGCGTGTTCGACGCCTACACCCAGATGAACCTGCGCTACTCACAGCTCGCGCCGCTGACCATGTGGTCCGAGCGCAGCACAGACACCAACCTCCCCGCGCAGGTGGAGATTTACGCAGACGCTGGAAGTGCCTACAAGTTCCTTTTCATGGCCAAAGGCGGCGGCTCGGCGAACAAGTCATTCCTTTACCAGCAGACCAAGGCCGTGCTCAGCCCGCAGCCGATGCTCGCCTTTCTGGAGGAGAAGATCCGGTCGCTCGGCACGGCCGCCTGCCCTCCCTACCACCTGGCCATTGTCGTAGGCGGGACCAGTGCCGAATACGCGCTCAAGACCGCCAAGTACGCGTCCGCCCACTACTTGGACACGCTGCCTGTCGCGGGCTCCGCCGCCGGGCATGGATTCCGCGATCTTGAACTAGAAGAGCAGGTCTTCGACCTGACCCGGCGGCTCGGCATTGGCGCGCAGTTCGGCGGCAAGTACTTCTGTCACGACGTGCGGGTGATCCGGCTGCCAAGGCACGGAGCGTCCTGCCCCGTCGCCATCGCGGTCTCGTGCTCCGCCGACCGCCAGGCCATCGCGAAGATCACGCGCGACGGCGTGTTCCTCGAACGGCTCGAGACCGACCCGGCGCGATACCTACCCGAGATGACGGCGGAAGACCTCGACGATCGCGGCGCTAACGCCGCGGCGATCGACCTGAACCGGCCGATGGCCGAGATCCGGGCGGAGCTTTCCAGGTACCCGGTCAAGACCCGGCTATCCCTGTCCGGCCCGCTGGTCGTCGCGCGGGACATCGCGCACGCCAAGATTGCCGAACGGCTCGACGCGGGCGAGCCGATGCCCGCCTACCTGCGCGATCACGCCGTGTACTACGCCGGGCCTGCGAAGACTCCCGAGGGCTACGCGTCTGGGTCGTTCGGGCCAACCACGGCGGGACGGATGGACTCCTACGTCAAGCGCTTCCAGGCGGCCGGGGGGTCACATGTCATGGTCGCCAAGGGGAACAGGTCGCGCGCGGTGACCGACGCCTGCCAGCAGCATGGCGGTTTTTATCTGGGCTCCATCGGCGGCGCGGCGGCCAAGCTGGCGCGTGACTGCATCACCTCGGTGTCCGTTCTCGAGTACCCCGAACTCGGCATGGAGGCCGTATGGAAGATCGAGGTGCGCGATTTCCCCGCGTTCATCGTGGTCGATGACAAGGGCAACGACTTCTACGCGGATTCAGCGGGCCCCCTACTTTCCATCGGTGGGACGCCCTCATGATGCTGTTTCATGATCGCATTTTCCTTCGGGGCGGATTTCCATGATCGTGTTTCCGTCGGGGGCCGGGTTTCATGATCATGGAGGCTGATCGTGAATAGAAGTCGTCACATAGCTCCGGATCCTCGGCTTTCGAGCGGGCTAACAGCCGGTAACCATGTGTCCGGCCGCCGTGGTTGGCCCGTAGGGGGCGCTATGGCGCCCCCTACGGGCCAACCACCAAGCTCGTTCGCCGTCGGACCCGCGTATTTCGACAGCATCCGTAACGCGGAAAGCGCTCCGGGGTCATGATGGCAGCCGAGGAGTCGGGCTTCCGCGTCGAGCACGACTCGATGGGCGAGGTCCGCGTGCCTGCGGACGCGCTCTGGGGTGCGCAGACGCATCGAGCGGTGCAGAACCTCCCGGTTTCCGGACTGCGCATCGACCGTGGCCTGATCGCCGCGCTTGGCGAGCTCAAGGCAGCGGCGGCAATGGCGGGCGCCGAGTTCGGGTTGCTCGACCCGGATATGGCAGCGGCGATCGCCGACGCCGCCGCCGAGGTGGCCGGCGGCGAGTACGACACGCACTTTCCCGTGGACGTGTTCCAGACAGGCTCCGGCACCTCGAGCAACATGAACGCGAATGAGGTGATAGCCGCAGTCGCGACGAATAACCTCGGCCGCCCGGTACACCCGAACGATCATGTCAACGCCGCACAGTCGTCCAACGATGTATTTCCCTCGGCGATCCATATCGCCGCAGCGCAGGGCATGAAAGAGGGGTTGCTTCCCGCGCTTGGCCTGCTGGCGGAGGCACTCGAGGCCAAGGCGGACGAGTTCGCCGACGTGGTGAAGGCGGGCCGCACGCACCTCATGGACGCCACGCCGGTGACACTTGGCCAGGAGTTCGGCGGCTACGCGGCCGCGGTCCGCCACGGCGCAGAGCGGATCTCGGCGCTGCTCCCCCAGGTGGGTGAGCTACCGCTCGGCGGGACCGCGGTGGGAACCGGGCTCAACGCACCGGCTGGATTCGCCGCCAGGGTCATCGCGATGCTCGCGGGCAAGCTCGACCTGCCACTCACCGAGGCCCGCGATCACTTCGAGGCGGCGGGTAGCCGTGACGCGCTCGTCGCCGCCTCAGGAACCCTGCGAGTGGTGGCGATCAGCCTGTACAAGATCGCAAATGATCTCCGCCTGATGGCGTCGGGTCCCCGGGCCGGACTCGCCGAGATCTCCCTGCCTGATCTGCAACCGGGTTCATCGATCATGCCTGGCAAGGTGAACCCGGTGGTGTGCGAGGCCGTCTGCCAGGTGACGGCACAGGTCATCGGTAACGACGCCACGGTCGCGTTCTGCGGCACGGCTGGGAACTTCGAGCTAAATGTCATGCTGCCCGTGATGGCACGGAATCTGCTCGAATCCGTCCGGCTCCTCGCGAGCGTGGCGGCACTGCTCGCGGATCGATGCGTGGCTGGCATCCAGGCTCATCGGCAGCGGCTGCGCCGGTACGCGGAGTCGTCCGCGTCCATCGTGACCGCACTGAACCGGTTCATCGGCTACGAGGCGGCCGCCAAGGTGGCCAAACAGGCGCTGGAGACGGACAGCACCATCCGCGAGGTCGTCATCGAGCGCGGGCACGTCGAGCGGGGCGACCTCAGCCTGGAGCAACTCGACGCGGCGCTTGATGTGCTTGCCATGACGCGCCGGGCGCGGCACTCGGGCTCTTAGCGACCCGGCACACCAGCCGGCCGAGACACTGGCCGACCCGGCACACTGGCCGACCCGGCACACTGGCCAACCCGGCACACTGGCCAACCCGGCACACTGGCCAACCCTGACACGCTGACCGGGCCCTGCAGCCTGTGAATTTGCCCCTGCAGCCTGTGAATTTGCCGAGCGCAACCTGGGGATCCACCCGTCTAATGGCACGTTCGCCGCATCGGCCACGCTTGGCACGCGCCACGACATCGGTAACCGGTATCGTCCCGCTATGCGTCCTTTGGCTGTGGGAGGCGATCACGACCTCGACGTCACATAACGCCCGGCCCAGTCGCCAGGCGGAAGAGCCCACCGGACAGCGCCTGATCGCCGACCGCTATCTGCTTGCCGAACGGATCGGCCGCGGCGCCATGGGCACCGTATGGCGCGCCAGGGACGAACTTCTCGACCGCGACGTCGCGGTCAAGGAAGTTAGGCTGCCCGTCAGCGTGAGCGATGCGGAACGGGACAACAGTTACCAGCGGACGCTGCGCGAGGCCCGCACCGCCGCCAGGCTCAGCCACCCAGGTGTGGCGGCCGTTTACGACGTCGTCGAGGAACGTGGCTGTCCTTGGATTGTGATGGAACTCATCCCCGGCCGCTCACTCGACCGTGTCGTCGCAGAGGACGGGCCTTTGCCCGTGGAGCGCGCCGCGGGCCTCGGACGCCAGGTGCTCGGGGCCCTTTCCAGCGCGCACGGGGCTGGTGTGATGCACCGGGACGTAAAGCCGAGCAACGTCCTGCTCGGGCAGGACGGGAGGGCGGTGCTCACCGACTTCGGCATCGCGACCGTCGAGGGTGATCCGTCTCTTACCCAAACCGGGATGGTGATGGGCTCGCCGGGCTTCCTCGCGCCCGAACGGATCCGCGGTGGCGTAGCCACGGCGGCATCCGACCTGTGGTCGTTTGGCGCGACGCTCTACGCCGCCGTGGAAGGCCTGGGGCCGTACGACCGTCGCGGCGGCGCCATGACCACAATGGCCGCTGTGGTAACAGAGGACCCGGAGCCACCCAGGGCAGGCCCGCTTACGCCCTTGATCGGTGCATTGCTGAGCCGCGACCCGGCCGTGCGGCCGACTGCTGCCGCCGCGGCGCGGATGCTCGATGCGATCGGTGACACCGACCGTGGTCCCGGTTCCGGCCTGGGCTTCGGTCCCGTTCTTGTTCCCGGCCCAGACCCCGACCCTGGCCCTGACCTTAACCCTCACCCTCGGCCGGGCCGCGACCTTGGCCATGGCCGTGACCTTGAGACTGACGCTGGCCCTGGCGGGAGGCCGCGTAAGGCGGAAACGCTCCGGCCATATGCGATCCTGCCGCCGCGGGCAAGGTCCGTGGCCGCGGCCCCGCACACCCCTGCTCCACAGGCCCGAACCCCACAAGCCGCAACCCGGGCAGCGCCGCAGGATCCAGTCTCGCAGACCGCTGGCTCGCAGTTCACAGTGTCGCAGGCGGTTGAGCCGAGTGCTCTCAAGCGCGGTGCTATCGAGGCCCGCGGCGTGGAGCCCCGTGGTTTGGAGCCCCGTGGTTTGGAGCCCCGTGGTTTCGCGCCCCATGGCATCAAGCCCCAAGGCATCGACCCGAATGCCGTCGATCCTTATGCTCCGGCGCCTGGTGTAGCGCTCCCGGTCGCTGCGGGCCGGTCCGCCACAGGCCCAGCCGCCGCAGGCCCAGCCGCCGCAGGCCCAGCCGCCGCCGGGTCGACGGGGGTGGGGCCGACAGGCGTGGGGCCCGCGTCGATGGGGTCTGCCGCCCCTGTGAACGCGGCCCCGATGATTCCCGTGGCGGAGGTGAACAGCATCGGGCCGGTTCCGCGCTATCCCGGCCGCAACCTGCCCGATGGCCACCCCACTATCGCGCAGCGCAGGAAGCACGGCTTCATTACGTGCGTCATCATCGGCGTGGCGATCTTCGTCGTCGCCGCCCTCGTCGCCGCCCAGATTCACCGGGCCGGATCCGCGACCAAGGGCGCCCCGCCGCAGCCAGCCGGTGCCGGGACGCGCGCCGCGCCTGGCGCGCGAGCCCCAGATCAAGCTGAGCGGGCTCGCACCAACTCGCCTAGCAGGCTGCCGGCGGGTTATCGCTGGTACGTGCAACCGGCGGGGGCTGCGGGTAACGGCACCGCGGGGTTCCGTGTGGCGCTTCCTGTCGGTTGGCAGCTCACGCGCAAGGGCCAGCACACGGACATCGAGCAGCCCACGGGTTCCAGGTTCCTCGAGCTGGACCTTGCTCCGCATGCCTACGCGGGCATGTTGGCTGAACTCATCCACCTGCAACGTCAGACTCGGCTGCAGGGCAAGTTCCCCGGATATCACCGCTACTTCATCAGACCCGTCAGATACCTGGGTACGGCCGCTGCCGACTGGGCATTCAGCTGGCGTAACCTCTCCGGCGGCCAGATCGACGTGCTTGACCGGGCACTGATCGCCCATGGCCCAACGGGCAGTCAGTCGTTCGCTATCTATTGGTCCACGCCTGCACCGCAGTGGCAGGCGAGCCTTCACGCGCTGCGCGAGGCGCTTGCCAGCTTCACGCCCGTGTGGTGACGCGCGCTCCGCGCCATAGCCGTGCTGCCCGTGCAATGCTGCCCTTGCCGTGCGACACCGGGCCGTTATTGACTATTTTGGTCGGTCGTACCCGGAACAGTCATATTTAGATCTAGCGGTACTTTTCTCTTGCCGCAACGGGTCTTGCCTGTCAGATTTGGTAGGTGTGCGCGGGTGGGCGTGGGCAGGGCCAGGCAGGCGACGCACTCGCTTGGCTACACGAACTTGTGATCGCGACAGATGAGTTGCGGCACAGGCTCGGCCTGCTGTTCGAAGGCGGTCCGCTGACGCATCTGCGCGGCTCGAAAGGGATGTCATACGAGCAGAATGTGCCGCTGAACAGACGGCTTCAGATCATCGAGTTTGTCTCCGACGCGTTCGAGGCGCTCTCTGACGCTGGCAGGAGATTCTGGCAAGCCGAGGCCATCACCCTCGATGGCGAGGGTATGACGATGGACGAGATTGCGGTGGTTCTCGGTGTGTCAAGGCAACGGGTGTCGGCCCTGCTGCGGCAGGCTCCGCGCAGCCGACCCGGCTTTTCGCCGGCCATTCCTCTGAGCGTGCCTTCTGCACGACGCGAGCGACATATCCGTGGTCAGTCAAGCAGCGGAAAAGTACAATGACATCCGGCAGGTATACGGGTCGGCCACGGTCGGCACCCGCGCCGCACAGTGTCGATCCCGTCTGGCCGAGTGTGGACACCGGGCCGCTTGGTATGGATTATTTCGCGCCAGCTGCCGCGTGTCCCGCATTAGCCGAGTCCGAACCGGCGCGGTCTGAAGCGGATCCCGCGTGGTTGGCGATCGACGTGTCTGCCAACCAGAAAGCGACGCCCACTGACGCACAGCACCGTATTGCGCAGCTACTCGCGGACGCCGTGAACCATATGATCAGCGCCGGGCTCGAGCTCGCGAGCGTGCGTTCTCGACTGCCGGGGACAGCCGAGCAGCGCATACTCGAAGTCGCGACGAGTCACCTCGACACGGCACTCATCGACATCCGCCACCTGGCGGTGCGGAACGCCCTCGGCGGGCACCCGCCCGAACCAGACTCACCCGCATGATCCTGAAGCTGAGTAAGGCCTGGAGCCGCTGCGGCGCGGCCGGCTCCAGGCCGTCTTGATTTGACTAATACAGCACGGCTCAGCGCCCGCTGGGCCCTGCTCGTCGCGCGGCACTGGGCCAGGGACTCCCGACATAACGGGATCGTTTATACAACGTTTGGCTCTTGTGGCTGCTCACCACCGCTGTTCTGGTGCTGGCCGGGGCGTCCCCGGCGAGCCAGGCGATCGCGTCCCGCCGATCAGCGACCAGGCCCAGCGCACCGGACGCTGAACTCCGGCACCCCGCACACGGCGGCGATCTTCGCCATCGGCAGCCCGTCCACGCGCAGCTGGCGGATCCGGGCGACCAACCTGGCGGTCAGCCGGGCCGGCCCCGTCGGCCCGCGCGCCTCCGGCACCAAGCCGTCCAGCCCGTCACGCTCGCAGGCCGCCACCCACCGCGACACCATCGACGCGGCGGTCCCGAGCGCGTCCGCGGCCTGCCACACTACCTCGCGGACGAGAATGTCAGTCAGTCCTGGGGCCAGGAGTTTTCTTAAGGGTTAGCCCAGCCGAGCATCAATACCAGCCGGTCGACTGCTCGTGTCCCCATGCTCCACATGGGGACCCGTACAGCCCTTGGATGTAGCCAAGGCCCCAGCGGATCTGGGTGGCCGGATTGGACTGCCAGTCGGCGCCTGAGCTCGCCATCTTCGAACCTGGCAGTGCCTGCGGGATCCCGTATGCCCCCGAGCTTGGATTGGATGCACTCGGATTCCAGCCACTCTCCTGGCTCCAGAGCGAGTCCAGGCAGCCGAACTGCTCCTGCCCCCAGCCAAAGCTGCCGAGCATGGCGCTCGCGATCTGTTGCGGTGAGTTGGACGAACCGGACGAGGCCGACTGAGCCGCCTGCGTCTGCTGGGCTGCCTGCTCCTGAGCAAGACGCCGCTTGGCCGCCTTGTGCGCCTTCTCTGCCTTGACGAACTGCAACCTGGCGTCGTGCACACTCGCGACGGCCGCCCCGGGGCGCGCCGTCCGGCTGTCCATGGCGGGGTCAGCGAAGGCGATGGTAGCCGCAGCGTGGCTCACCGCCTGCGGGCGAGGCGCAGCGGCGCGGGAATTCGACGCTGCACTCGCCGGCCACAGCAGGGCGGTCCCTAGGCTGATCGCGGCTACCGATGCGGTCACCGTGGCGAGCGTGGCCACTCTTGACGGCCGTTGGAAATTGATCTTGTGACGTGCGGAGACGAACCTTTTGACCGCGGTCGCGATCAGCTCGAACGGTTTCCGGAGGGGGATCCGGTAACGAGACAAGATGAACCTTCGGTCGGTCGCGCGGTGCGCGAGGGCCTTCACCCAAGACGACCTTCCCGCAGCAGTGGGCGGCGCGAAGGCGGCGTGCGGGTGTGTCACGGGTCAAGGCGACTCATCACTCTTAGTAATCACCACGCAAGCCGGGTGCCAACGGCCAACCACACTGCACAACCTTCGGTGGTGCCGCAGCCGGAATGAGTTGTAACCTAGATCACATTTTCGGCCATGCCGACGATGGATACGGTACTAATGGCACACCTCACCTGGGGCTTTAGGCCCTGGACGTCCGTCTTGGGAGATGAGAGTGATGCCCGTCACATTCTGACGTTTCTCACACACGCAACCACGCTAAGTTGCCGCATGTGACGCTCCAACGACACGCGACACTCCAACGACTCGCCTGACTGCTGCCGATGCCATTCTGTTTATCAACTTACAGTGATTACGTTCCGGCGACCTGCTGACCGCTAGCTCGTCACAACACAGAAACTAGTAGGAACCGTTCGCCTGCCAGTACGACCACGCGGCGCAGGGGTCGCCGTACCTGTCCTGGATATAGCCGAGACCCCACGTGATCTGAGTGATCGGATTCGTCTGCCAGTCCGCTCCGGCGCTTGCCATCTTGGAGCCTGGCAGCGCCTGCGGGATCCCATAAGCCCCGCTCGGGTTCGCGGCGTTCAAACGCCAACCGCTCTCTCTTGACCACAGATTGTCCAGGCAGCCGAAGTACTCGCGCGCGCTCCAGCCGAAGGTCGGCAGGAGGTTCTCCGCGTCCGCGCGCGCGGTCCCGGGATCCACCGGCCCGATCAGCGGTACCGAGCCGGCCGGCGGCGGAGCGCCGGCCGGCTCGGTGCTCTTCGGCGCGACCGGTGCGGCAGTGCTCGCAAGCCTCGGCGCGGCAAGAACGTGCGTCGAGCGCGACGCCTCGTCGATGGCGATCATCTGCTGCCGCTCTTGCTCGAGCAGGGCGACAGCGCGCCGGGCCTCGACCGACACGGTCGCGGCCGCCGCGGCCTGTGTCAGGCGAGCGGACGACCCGGTCGCCGACATGAGGATGTAGGCCCCGATGGCAACGACGACGACAGCAGCGACCGCAGCAACCGGCACCAGCACAGCTCCGGCACCAGGTCCCCCGCGGCGGTGCGCATGCCTTCTCCCCCTAACCCGCTGCGGGCGTGGTGACAAGGCAGTCCCTTCCTCGGCCGAACGCGCCCGCTAGGCGACCAGTGCATAGACCGCTGCGGTGCAGAGCAGCAGGTCCGAACGACCGCGGGCCAGGCTTCAAACGACGACACGCGGCGAGAAACCAATATTGGAGCGTTGTGCCCCGTTCGGTGCGTGCCGTCGGCGCCCAACCCTGCCAGAGGATGGGGAGGGGTCCGCAACCGATTCGGCTGGGAAAGCCGTGTCATCGTTGACATCAGTTATGTGATGTGGATCACACTAACGCAATGATCTTTGATCACTACTTACCGTGATCGACGGGAGCGCTCAATCCCTCAGGACTGCCTCAGAACTTGACCGCCCAGGACTTGACCCCCCAGGACTTGACCCCCAGGACTTGACCCCCAGGACTTGACCGGCCAGGACTTGGCGGTCTGCCACACCGCGCCGTCCGCCACGATGACCGGCGGCACCAGTGGGACGTAGACGTCAGGCCGCATCAACGGTGCCTCCGGTCCCCAGTCCTGCCCGCGGTCCCGCCGCGGAGCAGCAGGTTGTGCAGTAGCTGTTCGTCTTGGTCGGAAAGGTCCGACACGAAATGCTCCAATACGGCTTCGCGGTCGGCCTCGCCGTCGAGCACCTGGCGCATGCGCCTGGCGGCCAGACCCGATTCGTCGGCCACTGGCGCGTATGCGTAGGCGCGGCGGGTTCTACGGCGGGTCAGCACGCCCTTGGCATGCAGCCGGGACAAGATCGTCACCACCGTGCTGTATGCCAGGCCGCCGCCGAGTTGCGCTCTCACGTCACGCGGGGTCAGCGCGGCGTCCGCGCGCAGCAGGACGGCGAGGACCTCTGCCTCAAGTTCGCCCGCGGCTCGACGGCCCTGAGCGCCCGCGGCCTCGCGGCGCGCCACGCTGACCGCACCGCCCCGGACCGTGCCGACAGCGCTGCCGCGCAGCCCTCCAGCGCCGTCGCGCGGCTGTCGCGCACGAGGGCGCTCCGGGGGGCCCTCGTGCCTGGCCAGCACCATTTTTGCGATCGCGCACCTCCCCGCCTAATTCTCTGCAACGCTAGACGAGGTTCTACGGGCGTGTAGACGTTGCCGGATCCAGTGTGCCATCCCAGGCGTGTGGCCGTCTCGAGCAGAGGAGGAAGCAGGCGTGACAGTGCTGCACGCGGCGCTGCGGCAGGTGATCTCTGCTCCGCATCCTATGCATGGGGTTCTTGCTGGGATTGCTGGGCACGCCGCGCAGGGCCTGGCGCTGAACCCGCTAAGCCCGACGTCCCTGCTCGGCGGGCTCGGCGCGCTTGGCGTATTCCTCGTCCTCTTCGCCGAGACCGGGCTGTTCATCGGGTTCTTCCTGGCCGGCGATTCGCTGCTGTTGACCATCGGCCTGTTCTGCACCTCCGCAGCGCGCGCCACCGTGCACCTGTCGCTGCCGCTTGCGCTCCTAGCCGTGCCCACATGCGCGAAGAGGGCGCCTCGTCCAGCTGAGCACCGCTAGCGAGCCGGGGGACCGGGTGCCACCGGGAAGTGTGATCGCAGAAACCTCCTCAGTCCTGCTGCTGCTTGTGGTGCTCGGCGGCGCCGTGATCAAGCCACGTGGGCTGCCAGAAGCCGTCACCGCGGTGCCTGCCGCGGGCGTGGCCATGGCGCTTGGCTTGGTCTCACCGCACGCTGCCCGCGAGGAGATCTCGCAGTTGCTGCCCGTGGTCGGTTTTCTCGCCTCGATCCTCGCGCTCGCCCAGCTATCCGACCGGGAGGGGCTGTTCGAAGCCGCGGGGGCGGTCTTGGCGCGCGGACGAGGGAACCTGCTCGCCCGTGTCTTCCTGATCGCCTCCGCGATCACGGCAGTGCTCAGCCTGGACGCGACCGTTGTGCTGCTTACCCCGGTGGTCTTCGCGACGGTGGCACGGCTGCACGCCCGGCCGAAGCCGCACGTCTATGCGTGTACACATCTGGCCAATACCGCGTCCCTGCTGCTTCCGGTCTCCAACCTGACCAACCTGCTTGCTTACACGGCAAGCGGCTTGTCCTTCACCCGATTCGGCGCCCTTATGGCGATTCCCTGGCTGGCCGCGATCGCCGTCGAATATGTCATCTTTCGCCTGTTTTTCGCCTCTGACCTGCGGGTCGCGGAACGGCGACCGCCGCCCGAGAATGCGCAGGTCCCGTTCTTCGCCCTCGCCGTCGTCGCGGCGACGCTCGGCGGGTTCGTGGCGGCGTCGGCACTCGGTGTGAACCCCGCATGGGCGGCATTCGCGGGCGCCGTCGTGCTGGCCGTGCGGGCTCTGTTGCAGCGCCGCGTGACCCCGGCTGAAGTGCTTCGCTCAGCCGATCTGCCGTTCGGCGCCTTCGTGCTCGCGCTCGGCGTGGTGGTAGCCGCCGTGGTAGGAAACGGGCTCGGTGACGCGGTCCGTCCGCTGGTGTCCCAAGGGACGGCACTGCCAGGCCTACTGGCGGTCGCGGTCCTGGCTGGCGTGCTGGCGAACCTGCTCAACAACCTGCCCACCGTGCTTTTGCTGCTACCTGCCGCCGCCGCAGGAGGCCCGGGTCCGCTGCTCGCCATGCTCATCGGCGTCAACGTCGGCCCAAACCTTACCTACGTCGGATCGCTCGCGACCCTTTTGTGGCGGCGGGTGCTTCGCGAACATGACCATGAGCCTGCCATCGGCGAATTCATGCGCCTCGGCGTGCTCACCGTTCCTGCTGCGATCGCCGCCGCGGTGGTTGGCTTGTGGCTGGGCCTGCACGTGATCGGAGGCTGACGCGATGACGGTGGTCGTGTGGATCGTCGAGGGCACTTGGCAGGCATGCATCGACGCCGCTCGCCGGTTCGCCCAAGGGATGGACGTCATTCTCTTGCACATCACCGAGGAAGGCCCGGCCGCCGCGGCCCGCGGCGCGAGGACAGGACTGCTTGGGCGCAGCCATCCCGCGCACGACCCCGGCAAGCGAATCGAGGCGGCGGCCGCGACGGCCGCCGCGAATCTGCTCGACTCGGCGGCCGACCGGCTGGGCAGGCCCGCCCGCCGGGCCAGCCGGTCCGGCCGGGCCGAGCACGAGGTTACCGCCGCCTGCGCGGACGCCGACCTGCTCATTGTCGCCCGGGACGGTGACCTGCGCCGTCTCGGTCCCAAGAGCTTGGGCCCGGCCACCAGATTCATCGTCGACCACGTTCCTTGCCCACTGCTGCTTGTGTGGCCCGATGAACCGCCAGCGCTCGCCTCGATGCCCCCGCACCCGCCTCCCCCGCCACCGAAGCGCCGTTGACGGGCGCGCCAGTGAACTCCCTGCCGGTCGCCCGAGGGTGATGCCCCTGCGGGTCGGTCCGTTAGTTAGCGCCTGAAGTGCCGGTCGATCCGCGCCAGCCGGTCAGCATCGAAGCCCGCGGCACGCGCCTCGATCTCCGCCTCTATTGCCTTCACCGCGCCCTGCCTCCGCACCGTGGCCGCGGCTGCCACATTGGTGGTCTGCAGCCCGGGCCACAGCCGCGGGCGACGCTGGTCAGCTAACTGGCCCTCCCGCGGCCACAGGTGGCCGGCGGGCACCCAGCGCGACCACCCTTCCAACGCGTCGCCTGCGGGCGTTCTTCGCGTCGGCCGAGCTTGGGTAGATCTCCGGCAGCGGGTAGGCGACACGCGGCCGGGAGGGGGCTCGCCATGAATGCGCAGCACTGCCTGGTGATGGGGGCGAGCGGGTACATCGGCGGAAGGCTCGTGCCTGAGTTGCTCTCCGCGGGCCACCGCGTTCGGTGCATGGCGCGCCACCCTGGCAACTTGCGCGACCAGCCTTGGGCGGCAGATGTGACGGTCGCGGAGGCCGATGCGCTGGCGGCGGGACCAACCCGCCGGGCGCTCGAAGGCATCGACGTGGTCTATTACCTCGTCCACGGGATGGGGGGCGGCGCCGGCTTCGAGGACAGGGATAGGCGTGCCGCGACGACCGTGGCAGGCGCCGCCGGTGAGTGCGGAGTCAGCCGCATCGTCTATCTCGGTGCTCTCGCACCGGACGGTGAGCTTTCCGCGCATCTGCGGTCCCGTGCCGAGGTCGCCGACATTCTGCTCGGCTGCGACGTACCAGCCGCCGTGCTGCGCGCAGCGGTCATCATCGGGTCCGGCTCAGCCTCGTTCGAGATGCTTCGCTATCTCACCGAGCGGTTGCCTGTCATGGTGACACCGCATTGGGTACGCACCAGGATCCAGCCAATCGCGATCCGCGACGTGCTGCGCTACCTGGTCGGCTGCGCGGATCTGCCCGGGGCAGTGAGCCGCGCCTTCGACATAGGCGGGCCCGACGTGCTCACCTACATAGACATGATGCGCAGGTACGCCACCGTTGCGGGGCTGCCTGGGCGCGTCATCCTGCCCGTTCCCGTGCTCACGCCGCGCCTGTCGAGCCTGTGGGTGGGCCTCGTCACGCCTGTGCCTGGCACGATCGCCCGGCCGCTGGTCGAATCACTGCGCAACGAAGTCGTCTGCCGCGAGCACGACATCGCGGCATACGTACCTGACCCGCCCGGCGGCCTGATCGGCTTCGACCGTGCCGTCGAACTCGCCCTGAGCCAAGTGCGTGAGGTGAACGTCATTACGCGCTGGTCGTCGGCAGCGCCGCCCGGTGCACCAAGCAATCCACTGCCCACCGACCCGAACTGGGCCGGCGGCAGCCTTTACGTCGACGAGCGGACCCAGATGACCGACGCGGCGCCGGAGGCTTTGTGGCAGGTAATCGAGGGCGTCGGCGGTGAAAACGGCTGGTATTCACTGCCACTGGCCTGGCATCTGCGCGGGTTCATCGACAGGCTGACCGGCGGCGCCGGCCTGCGGCGTGGCCGACGCGACCCACGTCACCTGCGGATTGGCGACGCGGTCGACTTCTGGCGGGTGGAGGAGATCGAAGCAGGACGACTGCTTCGGCTGCGCGCGGAAATGCGGCTGCCCGGCCTGGCCTGGCTGGAACTCGCCGTCCGGACAGAAACGGGCCGGACCACCTATCGCCAACGGGCGATCTTTCACCCCCGGGGCCTGCTCGGCCACCTCTACTGGTGGTCGATCTCGCCGTTCCACAGCCTGATCTTCGGCCGAATGCCCCGCAACATCACCCGGGCTGCGGAGCTTGTCTAACCTCGCAGAAATCATGCTGGTAGGCGCCGCCAGCGGTGCGCCGTACGTCCTCGTCCGGCTGGATGACCCGGCCGCAGCGCGAACATGTCTTGCCGGTCGCGTGCAGTTCGTTGGTCTCGGGATCGATGTCGGTATAGGTCTGATGTTCCTGAGCCTCTTCGAATTCACGGCCGGCCTCGATACCAGGCAGGGGGAGTTCGAAGCCTTCGGCCGACCGGTCTGTGCGTGGCGTCGGGTCTTCTGTCATCGTGAACCGACCTCCTCGGTCATCGTGGGTCAGCGCCGGCTTTGGCCATGCGGACGGCAGCGAACGGTGGGGCGGGCGGGGCGCCTTTTGCCGGGCACGGGTTCGGGCCGCAAACGCTGCCCGATCGTGAGGATGTCCCCCGCTAGCCCTGCGCGCGTCACCCGGTCCGGGTGAAGACCAAACAGGCTGGGCGTGGCTGCCAACTATCATCAGCAAACTGAGAACCCGGCGCGCCAGAAACTTGGCGCGCCAGAGCAAGGCACGGCAGGAGCCTTGATTCGGCTAGCCCGCCGCGGGTCGTCGGCGCGGCCCGATGACGGCGCGTCGCCACGGCTTGCCGCGGGAAGGGAACGCACATGCGGATAACCTCGGCGCAAGCATCGATCGTGGTGCTCGCACCAGCGACGAGCGCTAATCTCGGCTCGGGGTTCGACGCGGCCGGCCTCGCGCTCGACTGGTGGGACACGCTCAAGGTGACGCCAGGACATGGCAGCCCTGGCGACCTGGCCGTGCACGCCAAGGGCGAGGAGGCGCAGAGCATCCCGGTGGGCCGCGACAACCTTCTTGTCGCGGCGATGCTGCGCTTCGCCAAGGAAGCGGGCAGGACGTTGCCCGCGCTCAGCCTAGAACTTGAGCTGGGTTTCCCGCGCGGGCGAGGCTTTGGCTCGAGCGCGGCAGCTATTGCCCTTGGCCTGCTTGCTGCCCGGAAGGTGCTCGCCGTGGACCTGCCGGACGCCGGCGTGTTCCAGCTCGCGAGCGAGATAGAAGGTCACCCCGACAACGTCGCCCCGTGCCTGTTCGGCGGCGCCACACTTTGCTGGAGCGAGCTTGGCACGCCCCGCTACCACCCGGCTTCCGTTCATCCGGATCTGGCAGCCTTCGCGCTGATCGCACCGGAACCTATGGGAACAAGGGCGGCCAGGCAGATCCTGCCTGACACCGTTGCGTTCGCGCATGCCGCCTGGACAGCGGGGCGGGCGGCGCTACTTCCGCTTGCCCTAGCCGGCGCCTTTGATCTGCTGCTTCCTGCCACTGACGACGTGCTGCACCAGCAGCGGCGCCTGGCGAGCTGGCCGGAGGCGGCAAACGCCCTCGGGCATCTGCGAGCCCAGGGGCACGCGGCGTTCGTCTCGGGTGCCGGACCCTCGCTGCTCGTGCTCTGCGAACGACGGCAGCTGCCCCGCGTCCGGTCTGCTGCCGAAGAATCCTGCGGGGCAGCGGGCGGCTGGCGGCTGCACGAGGTGGGTCTTGCCGGTGGCGGCGGCGCTCGTATCGGTCCTACGACCGCAAACTGAGGCAACGTGCCGGTGCCCGGCCCGAGTTTGCGGCGCGAACGCCCTGGGCGCTCCTGCACCGGCATTCTTGGCCACTATCAGTGACCCGGCCGCAGCCGATTCCGGCTGGGCTAGCCTGCACGGAGTGGATGCTCGCCGCGCTCGACGGACATGACCGCGACCTGTCGGCCATGCTCAGCACGCATATAACGCTGGTCACCTACATAAGCGTGCCGCGCCGCGCTCGCCGCCCCAGCCCAGGCGCGGCGCGATGGTATCCGGCAGGTGAAGTTCATAGCGGCTAAGCCGCTCTGGCGGGCCGGCCTGCTGGTTGCCTTAAGACCGGGAAGTCGCCGGAATTGGGCGACTCCGGCCGGACGATCGAATAGTGCAGCACGTCAGCTTCGGCCCGGACCTCGTGGCGAGGGACGACCGGCCGGGCCGGGTCGCCCAGCAACCCCGGGTGCACCCAGGGGAATGCCCGAAGTCGGTGAAATTCTCGACCTGGCAGGCGATGGATCCGGTGCGGGCCTCGATCACCTGCTTCAGCGGCCCGGGCAGGTCGTCCGACGCGATGCACTGTTCCACGGTGTTCCTCACATTGTGTCCAGGGGAACCCCCTCGGCAAGATCGCAGATCATTTCTCCGGCGTGTCTGCCGGTCACCCGGGCACGGTGTAACGCCACGCTGCGCCAGCGATCCGGTCAGCATAGAGCGCGCCCCGGGCCTGGGTGGGGCCGGTGAACGGATCAGCTTCGCTCCTCACTGACCGTAACCGCTCTGGCGGAGAGGCAAGCTTGCGGGCTCCGCCGGCGAGCGCCGTGCCGGGCGTGAAGCAGTTCAGGCTCCGGTGAGGGCATTGACGCTCTGGGCCGCAGCGTGGATGAGGGCAGGGAGCTCTGGAGGCGTGCGCAATTCGCCGACTTGGCTGACCGGTACCCATCGCGGGTCTTGGACCTCTCCGGCTTGTGCGGCGAGCGCGGCGGGGTCCGATGTGGGTCGCAGCACGTAGATGCAGTCGATGTGCTGGACCGTCTGCCCGGCTTCGGGTACGTCCTCGACCAGGATGGTGAAGGGCGCGGGGAGTACCTGAACGGCGTCGTGTGCGAATACGTCGGGGGCGATGATCGCGCAGTCGAGTCCCGTCTCTTCGCGGACTTCGCGCAGGACTGCCTGCACGGGGTCTTCGTCCGGATCGATGTGGCCGCCGGGCGGCATCCACCATCCGAGCTTCACATGCTCGATGAGCAGGACCGTGTCGCGATGCAGGACGATCCCGGTGGCGGTGAAATGGCGGATCATCGGGTGCCTCCGACGCTGGCGGCGATGGCATGGACGCGCTCGGCCATGCACTCTACCTGCTGCCTGGTCAGCCCGGGGTGGACCGGCAAAGTTGACCGCTGCCGCGTTCCCGCGTGGGTGGTCGTGGCGGGTGAATGCCTCGACGGCCTTATGCAGGCCCGGATTGTTGGTGAGGATGAAGCCGCCCTCGCCGGTGGCCAGGAGCTTACGGTCATGGGTGGAGAAGCAGCCAGCGGTTCCCGTCGTCCCGGCTAGCTTCCCGGCGCTGATGATTCCGTGAGCCTGTGCCGTGTCTTCGATGAGATGCGCGTCATACGTGTCCGCCGGGTAGCCGCACAACGGAACGGAGATGACAGCGACGGTGTCGGGGCGGATCTTGGCTGCGAGAGCGCCGGCGCCCATGGCGAGGCTGCCAGGCTGGTTGTCGATCAGCAGCGGACGAGCGCCGAGGGCTAGGACGGGCAGGACCGTGGGCAGCGGGGCCACGCGAGGGCAGAGCGACGCCGCGGCCCGGCCCACAGCCCAGCACGGCGAGGGTAGCGTACAGGGCGCTGCTGCCGGAGTTGACGGCCACCGCGTACGCGGTCCCGAACCGAGCGGCGAGTGCCGCCTCGGGCGTCGGCAAAGGGGATGCGATGAGTGATCATGTCGCAGAAGGTCAGTTCGGATTCGGCCGCGCCTGCCGCACCATCCAGCACGCGCTGCGACCTAGCGGCGGCGCCATAGGTGAGCAGCCGCGCGGCCTCCACCGTCATCGCCATGTCGGCCAGCATGAACTGTACGCCCTGGAATTCGGCGACTGCCCGCCGAACTGCTGACGCTCCTTCACGTACGACGTCGCGTAGTCGAGGGCTCCCTGCGCGATACCGATCGCCTGCGCGGCGATGGTCACCCGGGCGTGACCGAGCGTGCGCTGCACCGTCCTTAGGCCTGCCCTTCGGCGCCGATCATCCGGTCCGCAGGTATCTCGCAGTCGTCGAAGTAAAGTTCACATGTCTGCGAGCCCTTGATCCCGAGCTTGTGCTCAGGCGCGCCGGACGAGAGCCCTCGTCGCCCTTTTCCACGACGAAGGCCGAA
>DATIYI010000321.1:0-3914 GCA_035517695.1 Streptosporangiaceae bacterium | reverse complement strand
GACGGCAGCGGACCGCTCTCGGTGCAGCTGGACCAGACGGCCGATCCCGCCTTCCAGACCGCGATCCTGCCCGGAAATTTCATTCCCGGCAACAAGTTCGACGTGCTCGGCGTGCTGGTGCCGACCGGGTCCGGCGCCTGGCGGCTGCGGCCGCGCTCCGCGGCGGACCTCACCAACATTCCGCTGCCGGTGATCAGCATCCGGGCGGCGCGCCTGCTCTCGCCGGGCCAGACGGTCAACGTCGTCGGCGTGGCCCTCAACAGCTCGGGCACTTTCTCAGACACGACGGTGGCGCTGGCGGATACCTCGGGCGCCATCCTGCTGACGCGGCTGCGGACGACGGTGACGGCGGGCGACTCGGTGAAGGTCCGGGCGACGACGGCGACACGCAACGGCGAGCCGACGCTGGACGGTGGCACGACCACGGCGCTGGGTCGGGGCTTCTACCCAGCAGCTGCAACCTTGACGACGGCCGTGGCGGCCACGGCTGCGGGCGGCTCGCGCGACGCCCAGCTCGTGATCGTCGATAGCGCCACGATCAGCGACACGGCGACGGTCCTGGGCAACTTCCAGCTCACGGTGTCGGACGGCAGCGGGAACCTGCAAGTGTTGCTGGATCACGCAGCAGGGTTCCTCGTCCCAGGCGTCTACGTGCCCAGTAATGTCTTCAACATCGTCGGCATACTCGTACCCACCGGCACGGGCACCTGGATGCTCAAGCCCCGCTCGGCGGCGGACTTGGTAAAGCACTAGCCGGTACGCCCAGCACAACACAGGGCGGCCCCGACTTCCGGGCCCACCCGTTGCACTTTCACCGAGTTGCTGGACCTAAGCCTAGGTCTAGAAGATCGTGTAGATGAACGGTGCCAGCGCGGAGCCCTGCGCGAACACGAGCAGCGCGCCCACCAGCAGCAGCACGATCACGATCGGCAGCAGCCACCACTTTTTCCGGACCTTCGCGTACCCCCAGACCTGGCCCATCAAGCCCGCGTTCGCCATCGCCCTGCCTCCTAGAACTGAGTCTCGAGATTGCTCCGGCCGCCGGACGACGCCGGCGCCCAATAGCCGCCATCCCGCTCCCGATGCCGCAGCGGGTTCCGCCCGAACAGCCGCATCAGGCCGCCGATCGGGCTCAGCACGACGAAGTACGCTCCACCCACCACGATCGGCGCCGTCACCTTGGAGATGGCGTTCGCGAGCGCCATCCACCAGTGGTGTACGCGGCTGAGCCGGCCGGGAACGAGCACGCCGGCCAGCAGCAGCACGCCGCCGAGTGCCCCAAGGATCCGGGGCGGCAGATGGTGCCCGCGCCAGGCCGAGATCGCGGCCAGCACGACGAAAGCGATGCCGACGGTGAAGGCGAACTTCCGCCCCTCCCGTACCGTCAATCGAGTTGGAACTCCCACCGCCAATCCTCCGTTTCCTTCCACTCGTCCTGTTCTTCCTTGTGCAACAGGTACGGGCCCAGCACCAGGGCATCGATGTGGGTCCGCATGAAGCAGGTGTGCGCGTCCTTGGGCGTGCACACGATCGGCTCGCCCCGCACGTTGAAGGACGTGTTCACCACGACCGGACAGCCCGTGAGCTTCTCGAACTCCTTGATCAGATCGTAGTAATCCGGGCTCACGTCGCGGCTCACCGTCTGCACGCGCGCCGAGTAGTCGATGTGCGTGACGGCCGGAATGTCGGACCGCACGACGTTGAGCTGGTCGATCCCCCACAGCTTCCGCTGGTCGTCCTTGAGCGGGATCTGCCGCTCGCGCTTGACCGGCGCCACGAGCAGCATGTATGGCGAGTCCACGTCCATCTCGAAGTACTCCGCGACCCGCTCGCGCAGCACGCTCGGAGCGAATGGGCGGAAGCCCTCGCGGAACTTGATCTTGATGTTCATCTGCGCCTGCATCTTCGGGCTGCGCGGGTCGCCGAGGATGCTGCGCGAGCCCAGCGCGCGTGGGCCGAACTCCATCCGGCCGTTGAACCATCCCACGACTTTCTCGTCCGCGAGCAGCCGGGCCGTCGTACCCAGCAACGTGGTCCGATCGAGCTTGTGGTACACCGCACCCACTTCGTCGAGGAACTTCTTGATGTCGTCCTCGCCGAAGTGCGGTCCGAGGTACGCTCCGTTCATCGAGTCGTGACAGCCGTCCGCCGTCCGCGGTGCGTTGAACCGCCGGTGCCAGATGAGCTGCGCCACCCCGAGCGCACCGCCCGCATCGCCCGCCGCCGGCTGGATCCAGAGCCGCTTGAACGGCCCCTCGCGCAACAGTCGCCCGTTCCCGACGCAGTTCAGCGCGACGCCACCGGCGAGGCACAGGTTCTCGAGGCCCGTCTCGCGGTGCACCGTGCGGGCCATCCGCATCATGACCTCTTCGCACACCTCCTGCACCGACCGGGCGAGGTCCATCTCCTTCTGGGTCAGCTTGGACTCGGCCTCACGCGGCGGTCCGCCGAACAGCCGGTTGAACCGCTCGTTCGTCATCGTGAGACCGTCGAGGTAGCCGAAGTAGTCCTGGTTGAGCCGGAACGAGCCGTCTTCCTTGAGATCCATCAAGTGGTCGTAGATGAGCTTCACGTACTTCGGCTCGCCGTAGGGCGCGAGCCCCATCACCTTGTACTCGCCCGAATTCACCTTGAAGCCGGTGTAGTACGTGAACGCGGAGTAGAGCAGGCCGAGGGAGTCGGGCCACCGCATTTCCTTGAGCAGCCGGACGTCGGCGTCCTTCCCCACCCCGTAGGACGCAGTCGCCCATTCGCCCACGCCGTCCATCGTGAGGATCGCCGCTTCCTTGAAGGGTGACGGATAGAACGCGCTCGCGGCGTGTGACTCGTGGTGCTCGGCGTAGAACAGATCGCCGGCGTACCCGCCCAGCTCGGACCGGAGGTTCCGGTCCATCCACAGCTTTTCCTTGATCCACAGGGGCCCGGCCATCATGAACTGCCGGAAGCCGCGGGGCGCCACCCCGAGGTAGGACTCCAGGATTCGCTCGAACTTGAGGATCGGCTTGTCGTAGAAGCCCACGGCGCTCAGGTCTTCGGTCTTCACACCCCCTTCGCGCAGGCAGTAGGCGACTGCGTGGGCCGGGAAGCCCGGGTCGCCTTTCTTGCGCGTGAACCGCTCCTCGGAGGCAGCCGCGACGATCCGGCCATCGCGCAGCAGGGCCGCGGCGCTGTCGTGGTAGTAAGCCGAGATGCCAAGGATGGTTACAGGCGCCATCGCGGAGGCGACTCCGTGGACGTTGGGGGTTTGCGGCTGTTGTTCTTGGTGGTTTGGCGAGCGGCAGCAATTCTCACGCCATGTCGCCAGCCACTAAAAGTATCCTGGGGCGGCGGCCGAAACCAGCCATAGCGGAGACCGTCTCGACGAGCCCGCACTGGATGTTGCGCTGACGCAGCAAGTGCGGTCCAGGTTTCGCCCTCGGGCCACGCTCCACCTTGTTACAGCGGCCTGTCGCACGCGCGGCGCGCGAGTTGCGATTATCATTGACGATTCCCAGACAGCCGTTGCACGGATCAAGCGTCGCCGCCCGGCACGGGCGGGCGGGGAGAGCGGGACAGCGATTCATGATGATCACGGAAGTCAACCGCGCATCGCTCGCACCGTCGTTCGACGGCGAGGACCCGGCGCTGGCGCCGAGCCCCACACGGCTCAGCTACCGGCAGGCGTACTATCACCTCGTGAACGTGGAGGAGCACCCCGAAGTCCTCCCGCTCGCCTACGATTTGGTCACCGCCCGGCTGAACGCCCCCCTGGGGATCCTGACCGATCTGAGCCCTCAACCCGCCGCGGGTGACCTCCCCGCCCGCCTCGCGGCGCTGCTCGATCGGCTCGCCGGATCACGCACGAAGTTCTCGCGTCCCTGGCGGATGCCGACGGAGGATCTCACCCGGCGGCAGGTGCTGCACTACTTCGTGCA
>DATIYI010000320.1:0-22961 GCA_035517695.1 Streptosporangiaceae bacterium | reverse complement strand
CACCCCGGCTGCCCGCGCCACCGCCTCGATCCCGCCGTGCCCCAGCGAACGGGCCTCCGAGCCGAGGTAGAGCCGGCGCTGCCGCTCATCCAGGTGCGGCAGCAGCACCGGGAACTTCGCCGCCAACGACTCCTCGACCTCAACGGCAACGGCAACGGCAACGGCAATACCACATCATGACCCGCCAATCACGAGAAGTCAAAGTTATTTATCGACAAATACTAAGCGCGGCCTCGACAGCCGGGAGAATTCTGCCGCGCTGTGCCGCGGTCAGCGGCCAGGCATCGCCGAGGCCGTCGAAGAACTCGCCGGCCCGGCCGCCGCCGAATCCGCAGTCGCCGCCGGGCCGCCCTGTGCGCGCACGCCCGGGGGCGGCGGACGGTTCATTGGGTGGTTCTCTGGACGGTTCGGGTGCAACCGCTGCACCCCGTTCCTGCGCCGGTTGCACCCCGTCAGCCTGGCCGTCAGCGCCCGGCTGGGCAGCCGCGGCGAGCCTGACGCCCAGCCCTGGGAACTGATGCTCCAGGACGGCGACGGCGGCGTCGTCCAGGTCGTCGCGGACCAGGGTCAGGTTCAAATCCCAGCCCTGCGGGCAGCGGTCGGCCCGCTTGACCCCGGCCCAGCGGCGCCGGTACCGGCAGCCCCGCCACGCGCCCCGGGCAGGACGGCCGACCCACCGGGAGAACGAGACCGGCCAGCACCACCACCACGTAGCCAGCACCACGACGGCGCCCAGGAACAGGACGACAAAGGTGACCCAGCCCAGACCGACCCAGGCCAGCGCGGCCACCGCCAGGACGCCAGCCGCCACCGGGTGCCGGGCGATCAGCCGGACCACCCAGGAGGTGAGCCGGTAGAGCTGCACGGCGATCGTGACGATGGCCGGGGTCTGGTAGACCGGCGCTCGCCAGACCGGAAGGGCGTACGGGTCCCGGTTGTACAGCTGGGCCACCTGCTCGCCGGTTATGACCTTGCGCATAGCCTGGTCACCTCTTTCGTGCATGCGGGAGAGAACCCAGGGGCGGCCGGAGGTACCAGCTCCAGCCGCCCCGCCTCATCTATCTGTGCTGCCATCACGCGGCCCGCCCGGCAGGCTCGTCTGTGCCTGCCGTCGCAGCGGGGTTCGTGGCGGCGAACTTCTCCAGCTCGGCCGCGTACCGGCCTGCGGCGTCTGCCAGCAGCCGGGCCATGGTCAGGTCATCATCGGTCAACTGGTCCCGGCCGGGAACGGTGATCGAGAGGTCCACGTGCGCGTCCTTGATGGCCAGGATCGGCGCGATATCGTCATAGACGCAGCACTGGATGTAGCTGTGACCGGTCAGCCGGACGAACGCATCCAACACCCCGTCACGCCGCTCGCGCTGAACCGGACGGACGCCGATGTCGCGATCATGCCGTCACCTCCCGCCCGCCGGGCAGCGGCACCAGGTCCGTCCGCTCCGGCCCGGCATCGAGCAACGCTTCGGCGCTGGCGGTCAGCGTGTACGGCACCGGGGTGTCCGGCAGCGGGGGCAGGCCCCGGTAGCGGCGTTCGACCGCCACCGCGTAGGCCCACGCCTTGGCGGCGAGCTGCCGGGCGAAGTCCACGTGCCCGGCGTCCAGGTGCTCAGGCAGGGTGAAGGAGACTAGCGTCCCGGCCGTGACGATGACGAACATCGGAGCCCGGGCCGGGAACGCCACGAAGGCCACCTCATGCCGGGAACCCACCCGCAGCCGCAGGTAAGCGGCCGGGGCGCGGCGGGCCGTCACGCCGCGTCCTTGTGCTCGGCAGGAGAGGGGCGGGCCATCCCCCGTGACGGAGCCTGCATCCCGGTGGCCTTGAACGAATAGGCCAGGCGGGCGCCGCACCTGTTCTTGCCGTCACCCGAGCAGCGGGAGGCGTCTACGTACGGGAAGGCGGTCATGCCGTCGAACTCGACCGGCGTGAACGGCGACCCGGGCGGCGGGGGCGGGAGCACCGGCTGGACCTGCGCGGTGATCTTGACCTTGACCGTGCGCTGCCGGGCGTTCTCCTGGGCGTCGATCACCTCGACCACCCACAGCGGAAGACCGCTCTCCTTGTCTGCTTGCTGGACCGGCCGGTCCGCGCTGGACCGGTCGAAGTCCCGCACCATCTCGATTGCCCCGGCCGCGTACGCGCCGTCGGGGAACACCGCCCCGAACTGAACCGGGATCTGGCCTTGCATTGCCATAAGGCAGCTCCTGAAACTATGTTGTGATGCTAACGTCCTAGGACTATAGGACTACAGGACTATAGGCGGAAGCTCCAGTTGCTTACCTAGAGGCTAGAAATCCCTTACCGCAGCAATGACCGCAGGTCAGCGGCCTCGGCCAGCAGCCGGTCCTCCGGAATCTTCCCCTCCGGCGCTTGCGCGGACAGCGGGAACGGCTGGCCCGGGCGCGGATCGGCGGTGTAACGGGGGACGAGATGCGTGTGCAGGTGCGGCAGGGAATTACCCAGCGTCTCGTAATTCATCTTCAGCGGCTTATACACACTGATCAGCGCGCGGGCCACGGCCAGGACTTCGGCCCAGTACCCGGCCGCCCCCACCTCGTCCAGCTCGGTGGGCTCGCTGACGTGACACCCCCGCCAGATCACCACGGTGTAGCCACGCTGCACGTCAGCGCGCTGGAGGTAGGCGTCGGAGTACTTGCCTTCCAGGACACGGATGCCGTACCGGTCAGCATCCGGCCGACCCGCCTCGCACATCTCGCACCCGATCCCGCGGATCAGCTCGCCCCAGTTACGCGGCCACTCACTCATACGGACCCGTCCCGTCCTCGTTCCACTCGAACGCGAACTCATGCTGATCAGCGGCGTACAGGTCATCAGCGACCTGGAGCGTGCGGCCGTCCGGATCGTAGTCGATGTGCAGCATCCGGACCACAGGGACACCGGGCTCCAGCTCCAGCAGCCGGGCCTCCTGCGGCGTCGGCATCCGCGCCCGCAGCAGCTCCATGCCACGGGCGAACCGGTGGCCCAGCTCCTCGATCAGGTTGTCCGGACCCTCCGGCAGGGCACCGGCGGATTCCAGCCGCGTCCCCTCGGCCACCCACAGCGGGTAATAGCTGGTCGAGCTGACCGCGGGCACGTCATCCAGCAGCTGCAACCGCTGCCGGATCACCGCCTCCTCGCCCGCTTGGCAGCCCAGCCAGCCAGCGATATCGGCCGGGACCGGACCCCGGCCGGTCATCAGCATCCGCCGGGAGGGAACCTGGCCTTGCGAGATCGCCTCGGTGTCGAATTCCGGCTTGCCCGAGGCCCGGTGCGAGGCATGACGATGAGTCGAGGAGACCCGCCGCAATGGCGGCCGGTCCCGCACATAGGACCCGAACCCCTTGCGGGTCACCACCAGGCCTTCGACGGCCAGTGTCGACAGCGCCGCCCGGATCGTCGTCCGGCTCACCCCGTAGTCACGCTGGAACTCGCTCTCAGTGGGGAGCTGGCTCCCCGGCCTCCTAGTGCCCTCCTGAATCCCTGCCCGCAGCACATCCGCCAGCTGCAACGAAAGCGGGCGATCAGATCGAGGGTCAAGGCGCTGCGTCATCATCCGCCTGCCCGTGCTAGGTCCGCTTGTCGTGCTAGCACTACAGGCCAGCGTACAGCCCAAACTACCCGCAAGCCTAGCCTGGCCTGCCATCCGGCAACCGGCCAGCGCAAGAGCGCCGAGCCCATAGCCGTTCGTAGCCGCTCGTTTGCGTTGCCGAATTTAGCCGTATTTGATTCAAGCGGCGCCGCTGCGCGGCGCCGGGTCCGGCGCTCCCCGCGCCCACGCTCCGGCCTTGGCGGCCCCGCTCGGCGCGCCCGCGCCGTCCCCTGGGCGGGGCGGGGTCGACAGGCATATTCGTACGGCCGGGGCGGTGTAGCACGATACCGTCATGCCCGGGTTCAGCTATCCGGTCCCGCAGCTCCTTGGGGTTCCGCGCCGACCCGGCGGGGAATCACCAGGCCGATGTAGTTCACGAGGTCTGGAAGGGCCGAGGTGGTCGGATGAGGCTGTTTTTCGAGGACGACGGCTTTGACGGTCAGCTGCAGCGCAGTGTGGGCAAGGCTGATTCGGGCATGGCCAATGTGGGCGAATGCCTGGCAATCGCCGCGCAGATCACGGCGGGTGACCGGGACAGCTGGTACCGGGCCTGGGCTGCATTCGGCTCACGGCTGGTAAAGCAGGCTGACGCCGCCCGCGATGCTGGGCACCGGGTCAGTGCGCGGGGTGCGTATCTTCGGGCGGCGGAGTATTTCCGGCAGGCGTTTTTCTTCCACCGCGATGATCTAGACGGGGCAGAGCTGCGAGCCGCCTATCCGGCTAGCGTGCAGGCGTTTCGTGCCGCGCTGCCGCTGCTTGACCATCCGGCGGCGATCTTGTCCGGTGAGCTGTCGGGGTATCTGTTCGCCCCGGCCGGACCGACGGCGCCGCGTCCGACGATCTTGCATATTGGCGGCTATGACGACACAGCCGAGGAATTGTACGCATCGGCGGCTCCCGCGCTGGAGCGCGGATACGCTTTCGCGGCTATTGACGGCCCCGGCCAGGGCGCGATGCTGTATGAGCAGCGCGTCCCGATGCGACCCGACTGGGAACACGTCGTGCCCGGGATGGTCGACGCGCTGCTTACCCATGCGGAGGTCGACCCGGCCCGCCTGGTGCTGGTGGGAAGATCGTTCGGCGGGTACCTCGCGCCGCGCGGCGCGGCCGGGGAACCCCGCCTGGCCGCCGTGATCGCTGATCCTGGCCAATATGACATCGGGGCGGGCACGGCCAGGTTCGGGGACCTGATGAAGCGTATGCACGATCCGGCCGCCGAGGACGAGTTCAACGCCCTGCTCACCATCCCGGCAGTCAAGGCCCTGCTGGCGCCGCGCATGGTGACTCACGGAGTCTCCAGCGTCCGGGCCTACTGCGCAGATCTGCTCCGGTACTCCAACGCAGACACCGTCACCCAGGTCAGCTGCCCTAGCTACGTCACCGACAACGAGTCCGATGTAGTCTCGACCGGCCAGGGCAAGGAGTTGTTTGATCACCTGACCTGCCCGAAAGACTTCCGCCTGTTCACCCGGGCCGAGGGCGCCGAAGGCCACTGCGAGGGCATGGCACCCATCGTGTTCTGGACCGCGGCTTTCGACTGGCTCGATTCAAACAGGGCATGAGGCCACCCCGGCAGCGGCCCGCTGTCATCGCTGCCAGTATGGGGACATCGGCGACGGAGGACCCCTGCGGTGCCATACCACCCCGAACAGTGGCACGACTTCGCCACCTCGTTCGCTGGCGCTGCGGGCGCCCTCCTCGGGCTGGCATTCGTGGCCATCTCCCTCAACCTCGATCAGATCCTGCAGCACAAGACGCTGCCCCGCCGGGCGGTCGAAACCCTGGCGTTCTTTGCCTACCCGCTGGCGGCGAGCCTGCTGATCCAGCTGCCTGGCCTGTCGAGCACGGCCCTGGGAATCGGCCAGGCAATCCTCGCCGCAGGCCTCATCGGGCTGGCAGCTGCCATCGACGTGCCGCGCTGGCGGCATGAACGCGGCAACCCCCTCAACTGGCGGCTAGCCCACATCGTGCCCGTCATCGTGATCATCGTGCTGGCCATCGTGGGCGCCGCGGCCACAATAACGACCAGCTTCGGTGGCCTGTACTGGCTAGCCGCCGCCATGGCCGCCGCCACCGCGGCCGGACTCATCAACAGCTGGGTCCTGCTGGTCGAGATCAAACGCTGACCCCGTGACACAGCCGGGCTCAGGCCCGGGGATGGCCCCTGAATTGGGTCGTGCTTCCCCTCAACATCAAGGTCGCTGCGCGTTTCCTCCGGAAATGACCTTCGGCCACCCTTGATATTGAGCCTCCAGAAGCACTCTGGCCAGAAACCAAGGGCCAGGCAGCGAGCCTGGCCAGGGGACGGGGCCATCCCCTGCACGGTACGGGCGGTCACCGGGCAAAGTCCAGGGGCAGCTGGGCATGAGCGTCTAGCCGAGGCGCGGGATATACACGGGATGATCTTGAATGACGGACATTCAGAGATACTCGAAGCCCAGCTTGAAACAGTGGCAGACAGTAAATCACGCATGCTCTTGAAAACCTCCGGGGAGACGGGGCCGCACCGGTCTCAGTTCTGGTCTCATTCGCCACGGTTCAAGAGCGTCCGCGGACAACCGGGCCAGGCCGCAGTTCCAGGTCACAGACCGCGCTGACCTGCCACGAACGCACGCCCACAGACTTGGAAAGCGTGTTGGGTGCAAGCCCTCGCGAGTTCGAATCTCGCATCCTCCGCCACGCTGACCAGGCACTATGTTCCGGTCTCCGCTACGCGATCTTGGCAGCTCTTGATGCCTAGTCTCATTTCCAGGCCACGCGGCGAGTGTCTAGTGGGCTAAGCAGAGATTGGCCGAGACGCCTGCTGTCGCGGACCCGGCCACAACATCCGAGCCTGTCGGCTGCGGTCCGCGGCGCGGCCGAATGCAGCGCCGCCAAGGTCGCCATGAAGCTGACAGTGACCCGCGATCCGTAGTGCCATCTCCTCCCCGGCGGCTGAAACCCTCGCCGCAAGCCCGCGCCAGATTTCCATTCCCGCTCGGCAGGGTTAGTTCGGTTCAGACGGGAAGACACAACTGAACCATCACCCCCGGACGGAGGGGAGGCCGCCGCGACACGGCCGACCATGTGTCCACGAACCGCGGCCAGGCACTCGTTCCGCCAGTCAGGAGAGATGACCAATGACAACGACCCAGACCGGCCACCTCACCGGCACCGTCGACGCCGACTACCACCTGATCTGGTACGCGGAGGCATGCCTGAGGACAGCCCTGCAGCTGGAGACCTTCATTCAGGACGCCGAGCGCACTGACGACAGCGAACTTGCTGAGTTCTTCCGCAAGGCCCAGGCGGACAGCCGCAAGGGCGCAGATCTCGGCAAGCAGCTGCTGGGCTCCAGGCTGCGGGCTGAGGTACTCCGGCGGCGGCATGCGCAAGCGTGCACCAGCGACGCCGAGACGGAACAAGATCTTCTTATCGCATACCTGTGACCCTGCTGCGGCCCAGGCACCAACCCGCCTCGCCTGCGTTGTCCTGGTCCCAGATATGGCAGCCCCTGTTTTCGAACGCCGGAGTACTTCGGTTCCGTATACAAGGCTCGAACTGGAGCCAGCCAGCGCGTACCCCAGCGCGTGGAAGGAGTTCCGCCAGCAGATCTGCACCGGACACGGGTCTGTGCTCTAGGCCCGGCTCTAGGCCCGGCTCTAGGCCCGCAAGGACAACGCCGAGCAGCAACCAAGGCGCGGGAGGTGGTGTCGGTGGCGAAGGTTCTCCAGGCCATTAGTGTCATGCTGGTCGAGTTCGACCTCATCACGACGCTGGCGACCGATGTCGCAAACAGCACAGCGACCAACCGCAGCTGCAACTCGTTGAGGGCAGCATAACCGTTCATCAACGCCGCACTGACAAGTTCCGCCAGCTGTAAGGCTGGCGGAACTCGCACTGACCGGGTCCACGGGCGGCTCGTGGTCTCATTCGCCTGAGTTCGCGGGTGTCCGGCGCGGTCCGCCGGAACGCTGAGCCGCAGGTGCGACCGCCGATGAACGCTGGTCAGCATTGTTGGAAAGCGTCCGTCGCCGCTCGCCCTGGGCTCGTGCCCGGCGGCAGCAACACTGCGTTTGAGAACGATGACGCCTGCATGGCTCGGCGCGGACATGTCCAAGACCTTTGCTTGCGGACCCGAACCTGGCGGGGCAACGGGCTGTTTCATTATTCCTCCATCACCACTGGTCAGTTGCAGGCTGGTACCCGGTCATATTCGCGGTCCGGGCAGCCTGAAACCGCCTCGAAGCTGTCACTGGCAGCAGGCTTTCCCGAGCGATCTGATGAGATTTGTGGACTTCGGCGATGTGTGGCGTGAGGGTGGTTGTAAGCACCAGCCCCAGTGGCACCAGAGCCGGAGGCATTTGACACAGGCCACTGACATCAAAGGAGAGGAACCGGCATCGTGGACATCAAGCTCGAGGTGGTCGTCATCCCTGTCTTGGATGTCGACCGCGCGAAGGAGTTCTACGGGAAACTCGGGTGGAGGCTCGACGCCGACTTCCCCTTCGATAACGGCTTCCGGGTCGTCCAGTTCACGCCGCCCGGCTCGGGGTGCTCGATCCAATTCGGCACGAACATTACGTCGGCCGCGCCCGGCTCAGCCCAGGGCCTGTACCTGATCGTCTCCGATATCGAGGCTGCGCGCGACGAGCTCGTCGCCCGCGGCGCCGAGGTCAGCGAGGTGTTCCACGCCGGCACGCCGGGCGCTCAGTTCCGGCCCGACGGCACGAGCGGTCGCGTGAACGGCCCCGCGCCCGATCACGCCAGCTACCGCTCCTTCGCCACGTTCAGCGATCTGGACGGCAACGGCTGGCTGCTACAGGAGATCACGACGCGGCTGCCCGGCCGGATCGACACCGCTGAGACGGCATTCGAATCCGCGGCGGACCTGGCGAGCGCGATGCGGCGCGCGTCGGCCGCGCACGGCGAACACGAGAAGCGCATCGGCCAGGCAGACGCGAACTGGCCCGACTGGTACGCCGAGTACATGGTGGCGGAGCAGGCCGGGACGGAGCTGCCGACATGAGCGACTATGACGTGATCGTTCTCGGCGGCGGGGCGCCCGGCGAGCACTGCGCTGCGGCGCTGGCTGCGCGCGGCCTGCGGGTCGCCGTCATTGAACGAGAGCTGGTCGGCGGGGAGTGCTCCTACTGGGCGTGTATTCCGTCGAAGTCGCTGCTACGCCCGGGCGAGGCGGTGCAGGGCGCGCGGGATGCCGGCGCGAGCGCGCAGATCGACGTTGCGGCCGCGCTGGCCTGGCGGGACTTCATGGTGTCGGGCTATTCCGACGCCGGCCAGGAGCGCTGGCTGGCGGACCGGGGCATCGACCTACTGCGCGGCACGGGCCGGCTGGCCGGCACCGGCGTGGTCGAGGTCCAGGGCGTCCGCCACACCGCGGAGCACGTCGTCGTGGCGACCGGCTCAGATCCGATCGTGCCTGCGGTCCCGGGACTGCGTGAGATCGCAGGCTTCTGGAGCACCCGCGAGGCGACGAGCATGAAGGCTGTCCCGCGCCGCCTGCTCGTTTTGGGCGGCGGGCCCGCAGGCGTCGAACTGGCGCAGGTGGTGCGGCGTCTCGGCGGCGGGGCGGTGCTCATCGAGGGCGCTGACCGCGTGCTTCCACGCGAGCCCGCGCCGCTGGGCGAGGCGCTCGGCGAGGCCCTGCGCCGGGACGGAATCGAGCTGATGCTCGGGAAGCACGCCACCGCCGCGCGGCGGGAGGGTGACGAGTATGTCCTGCAGCTCGATGGCGGTACGGACCTGCGGGGTGACCGGCTGCTGGTGGCAACCGGCCGGCGCCCGCGCGCCGGGGGGATCGGCCTGGAGACGGTCGGCGTCCAGGCCGGGCCGCACGGTATCCCGGTTGACGAGCACCTGCGCGCAGGCGAGCGCCTCTGGGCGATCGGCGACGTCAACGGCATCTGGCCGCTGACCCACGTCGGCGAATACGAGGGCGACGTGGTCGCGGCGAACATCGCCGGCGATGCGCGGCCGGCGAACTACGAAGCCGTTCCGCGCGTCGCCTACACAGATCCGCAGGCCGCGGCGGTGGGCGCGGTCGAAGCGGAGTACAGCGCCACCGCACCGGTGTCAGAGGTGCCGAAGACCGCGACCTACACACACGCCTACGCCGAATCCAACGGGTTCCTGACGCTGCTGTCCGACGGCGAGCGACTGACCGGCGCCTACGCACTCGGGCCGGAAGCCGCTGAGTGGATGCAGCAGGCGACGCTTGCCATCCGCGCCCACGTCCCGCTGGAGGTGCTGAGCGACACGATCCAGCCCTTCCCCAGCTTCTCGGGGATCTACGACGCCGCACTGAAGACGCTCCGCATGCATATCGCGGACATGCCGCGGCCGGCCGGACCGATGAACGCGCAGATGGCGAGCCTGTCGGGGTGAGCAGGACGGTGCGGGATTTCCTCGCCGGCGCCGCCGGCGACCCGATGATCGGTCGCCGACACGACCCATCGGAGAAATCGTGTTCGGTGCCTGTGTCCGGTGACGACTGTGCTCGCAGCGCTCAGTTCCGTCCAGCCGCTCGGCCGCCACGCGAGGCAGCAGACGGGGCCCGGGCTCGGTTTGGTCTCATTCATCCCCGTCCAGCATCATTCAGCGGTGACCGCTCTGATCGGTCAGGGGCGCTGCTGGACGGCGGCCTCGGCACTGCTCTTGATCAGCTCGTCCTGGTCTGGTGGCGGGGCGGGCTCGTCGGCCGGCTCGAGATGGAAGCGGCAGTCCCTCCGGCCCGCCGCGTTCCACGGCAATCTGCGAAGCCTCGGTGGTGTCCGCGCGATCTACCGCTGCCTGATCGCTCGTCACTCCACCTCAAGGGTCGGTCGCGGCGCCTTGCCTTGCTGCCAAGGCAGCGTGAGCCAGCCCGGATGGGCGCGCGACGTGTGGGTAGTAGGGGGGACAGCAAGCAAGGGACAGGAGGGCAGCGATGTTCGAGGCTGGCGACATCCGCGAGTGGCGAGGTCACGACGTGATCGACGACGGCGGCCATAAGATCGGGACGCTGGAATCGGTTTATGTGGACACCGGCACGGACCAGCCTTCGTTCGCGACCGTCACGGTCGGCCTGCCGACGCGCCACCGGCTCGTATTCGTACCCCTTGCCGGAGCGACCGTCGGTCCCGGATACCTCAAGATCACCTACCCCAAACGGCAGGTAAAGGACGCGCCGTCCATCGACACTGACGGGGTCCTGCCTGTCGAGGACGAAGAGGCGATCTTCAAACATTATGATCTCGCGTACCAACCCGGCTCCAGCGGCGAACGCCGTCTCGCGCGCCGGTGATGCGTGGTAGATCGGAGGGACCTAGATGGCGCTGTTCCTGCTGCTGATCATCGTGGCGATCGCGCTCGGGATAGCCGGCGTGGTCGCCAAGGGCCTGCTCTACCTTCTCATCATCGGTGTGGTCATCCTACTTGCCGACATCATCCTGGTTGGGGTGCGGCTGCGCGGAAGTGGCAGGCGCCCGAGCCGGTGAGGCACGTAGGGCAAGCTCGCCGCCACTCGGGCGGTACAGAGGTCGGTCGGGCGGGCGGTACAGAGGTCGGTCGGGCGGTACAGAGGTCGGTCGGACTTCTGTAGGTGATCTTCAAGCAGGTCGGCGAAGGGCGTCCTTACCCCGACCCTGCCCTGAGCATCCGCGAATGGAGCAAGATCCCGCCCAGGCAGGTTCGCCTCGACGAACTCACCACGACAAAGGCCGTGCTCGACCTGCACCAGCTGCTCGCCAGAGATTCGACCTTCTACGGGGATCTTTTCCCGCACGTCATCCACTGGCATTTTCCCGCACGTCATCCACTGGCATGGAGAGCTGTACCTAGAGGATGGCCTACACCGAGCGCTGCGGGCCGCGTTGCGGCAACGGGCGGTGTTGCACGCCCGCGTGCTGGACCTTGACTCGGCCGGGCCAGCGGGCGGTGGAGCGTGGCACTAGGGCTTGGTGTCGGCGCGGTCGGCGCTGCTGCTCCGGTGGCAGGCACGACGCAGGCCTGGCAGCTCTGAGCCGCTGCGGCCTGCGCAAGGCGCGGCGTCATCCACTCAAGCATCGGCAGGATCATGCTTCGCCATGCGACCGCGTTGTGTGCGCCATTCGGGGTGATGGTCAGGGGGGTCGCCGGGTCCTGCACCCTGAGCAAGGCGACGAAGGCTATGGCGTTTAGCACATCCACCCGTACAGCGCGGGCCGCAGCGACCCAGAACTGCGGTATCCGGCTGCCGGCGGGAAGGTCTCTGAGCATATCTATCGGGCTGTTCTGCCTGCGCAGAGCCGCATCATGGCGGAACGGGTCCACCGACCTGATGGTGTGCTTGTACTCAACCCGGTTGAACATGGGCTGGAAATAGCCACTCATCACGCCAGCGAAGCCAAATTGCTGCGGGTGCCGAAGCGCGAGATTGGCGGCGCAGTAGCCGCCCTCAGAGTAACCGGCGATACCCCATGCCGGGCCGGGAGCCTGCACCCGGATCCGCGCCGCCACGTACCTGGGCACGTCAAGCGCGACGAAGTTGTCGTCTGCGGGTCCGCCGACCTGGTTGACGCACTGCAACGAGATCTTCCTCCCGCCGTTGACGTCGGGCATCACGAGAACCGCTGGATCAACGAGGTGCTCCGCGATCAGGCTCTGCATCGTGGTCTGGACGTCGAGCGCCGCCAGCCAGTCCTCGGGTTCGCCCGGCTGGCCATGAATCAGCTCGAGGGCGGGGAAGCGATACCTCGCGTACTGTTTCTGGAAGTACTGCGGCGGCAGGTAGATGAGCACGTCGCGGGTGAGGCGGCTAGTGATGCCGGTCGTCTTCACCCCGATCACCGCACCGGTCCGGGCAGCCCGCTGCGAGTTGATCGAATTGCCCAGAATCTGGTTGAACTGCCGCGCCGAGCCTGCGCCTGCCGCGGAGATCTGGGGGATGCTCTGCACGCCGCGGCTGGTGAAGTCGGCAACGACAGCACTCCAAGTCTCGTAGTAGCCGTAATACTTGTTCACCGCAGCCACCCCGAACAACATGGCAGGAACAAACGCCAGGCAAGCGGCCAGCAGGCGGAAGACCGGCTGTTTGGCCAGGACAGCACACACGACCAAACCGCCAAAGACGAGCATGAGCAAAAGAAACAGCGGTGTGCTCTGGGGCTCTAGCACGTCTGTTCTCTTCCGCGGGGGTCTTGGGGGTCTCGTCCACGATAGCTTGCCCCGCGTCGCCGCTCGTCCACCGCGCAGCGCCGGAGCCGACGCGTCACGTGCGTAACGTCCTGGCCTCGTTCCAAGTGCCCGGCCCGCCGGTTTTCCGGCACTCCCTCCCGTCAGCGCGCGTCATGCACTGGCCGCGATCGCGCGGCGGCGCCGACCCGCTTATCACCGGCGCTGCACAATGGCGGTGGAGGTGGGATTCGAACCCACGGAAGGGTTGCCCCTTCACACGCTTTCGAGGACTGCGCGGGATCATCCACCACCGGTCGGGAGTGTACCCGACCTGGGCGGACAGGCGGTCCGCGTTCGCCGGTGAACCGCTCCGGACGGGGATGAATGAGACCAAAAGTGAGACCACGGGCTGGGCCGCGGGCGGCGGGGCCTCGCGCCTTCCGGGCGGTGCGCGGTGAGCGTCGAGGCGATCTCCTGGGCGCTGAACCTGGCCCCGGTCCCGGCCGACCGCGGCGGCCAGCCATCCGCGCGTGCAAGATCGTGCTCGTCGGCCTGGCCAACCACGCCTGCCCGGACGGCACCGGGGCGTTCCCGTCGGTGGCCACGCTGGTCCGCTACACCGGCCTGTCGGAGCGGACGGTGCGGACCTGCCTGGACCGGCTGGAGGCCGCGCGCATCATCCAGCCATGCGATCCGGACATCGTGGCCGCTCGGATCAAGCGGACCGACCGGCGGCCCCAGGGCTGGGACCTGAACCTCGCCATAGTCCGCGACGACCTGGCGGCGGCCGACATCGGCGTGCGGGAGCACCAGTTCCCTGGTCTGGGCGCCAGGCTCGACAGCACTGGGCAAGCTGGTCCTGACGCCGCGCTGCAAACCGCTGGCCGCCCCGAGCCACGCGGCTTGAGCCGAGAGGGCCGTTTCGAGCCACGCCCCCCTTTCGCGGGCGTCGCTGCCATACGCAGGCGGCTGAGCATCGGCGGCACAGGCGGCCATCAGATCGGATCTGCCCGCTGGCAGCCACGGCGAAGGCGCCGTGGCCATCACGGACAGTGATCACCCGTCGGTCAGCGCTTCCCACGAGTTCGCGCCGAACGCCGACTACGCGCGGCTGATAGCAGAGTCAGTCGCGTTATGACCGCGCGCAGATCAGCCGGTTCTGGTCTCAGCCCTGCCATGCGATCGACCTGACTCCGCGTCGGCGCCAGCAGCCGCCAGCTCGGGGGCTGCAGCCGGTGAATCGCATCTCAAGCGAAGGTTGGCGCGGGTCGTCGCCTCGCCTTGGTGGCGGTGAAAAGGCGTTGCCTACAGGCGTTCAGGGCGTCAGCACCATCTTCCCGTACAGGCCCCCGCGCTCCAGGCGGGTGTACGCGTCGCGGAAGCGCTCCAGCGGCAGCGTCTCGGTCACGCGCAGGGTCAGCTCACCCTTGGCGGCGAGATCGGCCAGCTCGGCGGTGGTAGCGGCATCGGGCTCCACAGCCACTGTCAGAGGAGAGATTCCGCGCGCGGCGCCGGGCACCGCCCCGGGCACCATGGTGACCGACGTGACGAACGCGCCGCCGTCGCGGACGCAACCCAGGGCGCCAGACCCGAGCCCGGCCGTATCCAGGCACGCGTCGACCCCGTCCGGCCACTGCCCGCGCACCGCGGCCTCGAGTCCTCTCCCGGTGTCCACGACCGCCTCGACCCCCAGCCGGCGTGCCTCGCCGGCGTCACGTGCCCGCACGGCCGCAACGACCCGGGCGCCGCGGACCCGGGCGAGCTGCAATGCGAACCCGCCGACGATCCCGGCCGCGCCCGTCACGAGCACGACGTCGCCCTCGCTAGCCGCCGCCGCCTCGACCAGCAGCCGCGCCGTGAGGCCGCAGGCCGGCAGCGTGCTGGCCTCCGGGAAGGCGAGGCCTTCAGGTAGCGGCGCAAGCAGCGCGGCGGGCACAGCCATCCGCTCGGCGAACGACCCGACGCCCATCCACGGCTGCGGCACGAACCCGAGCACACGGCGGCCGTCGCTGGTCTGGCCGGCGAAATCCCAGCCCTGGACCTGCGGGAAAGCACTCAAACCGCCCATCGCCACGAACGTGCCCTCGGGAGTGTAAAGGTCCCAGGAATTCAAAGATGCCGCGCGCACGGCCACCAGCTGCTCGCCCTCGCCCGGCACCGGGTCAGGCACCTCTGCGAGCTCGAGTGCGTCGAGTCCTCCGAACGAGGTCAACGTGATAGCACGCATGGGACAGACCCTCCCTTACCGTCGGAATGCGTAGTTGTGGTCGCAGTCGCCCGGGCCAGATTTGCCGAACCGCGGCGTGGCCTCGGCGCCGCGCGGAGTCAGGCGCACGCGTCTTCATCGGGCTCGATCACCTGCCCCGTCACCGGCGTCTCCACCGCGTACACATACGCTCGCGCGACCACTGACGCTGGCGATCCGGCCGTCGCATCCATGCCCAGCTTGCTCAAGGTCTCGGAAATCCAGGGCGGGCTGACCGCGTTGACGCGGATGGCCCGCGGAGCCTCCAGCGCCGCGGCGCGCACGAAGCCTTCGAGCCCGGCATTGACCAGGCTGATGGCGCCGCTGCCGGGTGACGGCGAGCGACTCGCCTGGCCACTTGTGACCACGATCACGCCGCCGTCACGCACGCGCTGCAAGCCCTCTCGCACCAGATTCACTTGCCCCATGAGCTTGTTCTGCAGGCTGAACCAGAAATCCTCGTCCTCTAGCTGCTCCAGCGGCTTGCGACGCGCGGCGCCGATGCGCTGATCACGCCATCGATCGCGCCGACCGCGGCGAAGAGCGCGCGTATCGAAGTCGGCGACGTGATGTCCACGCGCGCCATCTCACTGCTGCGGCTGGCCGCTATAACCTCATGGTGCTGTGAGAGCGCCACGGCGACGGCCTGGCCGATGGTTCCCGTGGCACCGATGAGCAGCAGTTTCACGGCGTAACCTCCCCCGGAGGGCTTTCCGTTCGGATCGGTGAGATCGGATGCCATGACTGCACCGTAGCCACCCTGGGCGCCAGAAGACAAGTAGGTACTATTGGGTGCCTGCAGGCTCTGATAGAAACCAGATATGGGCAAAGTCACCGAGATCAAACCCAACGTGCTGGACCAGAACTGCCCCTCCCGCCAGGCCCTTGGCCGCCTCGCCGACAAGTGGACCTGCCTGATCGTCTACGCACTGCTGGACGGCCCCCGCCGCCACGGCGAACTCAAGCGAGCGATCGGCGGCGTCTCGCAGAAGATGCTCACCCAAACCCTGCGCAGCATGGAGGCCGATGGGCTTGTCGAGCGAACCGTGATCGACGTGATCCCGCCGCACGTCGAGTACCGGCTCACCCCCCTTGGGCAAACGCTGGCCAGCCCGCTCGTCGCGATCTGCCAGTGGGCAATGGACCACCTCGCAGACATGCAAGCCGCCCGAGCGCACGCCGCGCAGGCGTACCACGCCCGCGAAACGTCGCGCGATAGCCAACAAGCCGCCGGGCGCTTGGCGCCGGCGGACCCGCGGCAGGTGGCCCCGCGGATCCCGGTGAAGCCGATCCCCCCATACTGACGGCCCGCGGAACTGCCCTCCGCCGACAATCAGCCTGAACTCGTTGCGCCCGGCCACGGCGAACTGAGATCACCCAGTTGGCGCGGATAGACCCACTCAGCCGTGCCGATCGCCCAGTTCGGCACGGCCGGGGCACCCCAGCAAAGGACCGAATCACGCGCCAGATCGGCGGCACTGTGTGCCGCTGTTGAGAAATTCGGCTGCGCTTTGCGCCGGGGTTAGCTCGGGTGGACGGCGGCCTGCGTGGCCCGGCTACAGGAGACGGGCGACGTGATCGATCTGGACCACCCGCTGCTCTTCGTCGATCGTGTAGAAGACGCGGTACCGGCCGGCCCGCAGGCGCCGCAGGTCCGGCGACCCGTAAGCGAACGACTCCGATGGCCGCGGCTCGCCGGCCAGCCGATTAACGCCCCCCCAGAGCGCAACGACACCAGTGGGATCGTCGCGGAGGAAACCCGCTGTCAGGTCGAGAGCCCGGATCTCCCAGTCGACCTGGTAGCTCACCGGGAAGGCAGGCCCAGGCGACGGCCCGCTTCCTCATGGGAGACGTAGCGGACCGTCCCAGCGTCCCGGCGGGCGAGGTAGTCGGCCCGGGCAGCGTCGAACTCCTCGTTGACCCGCTGCTCTTCCGCTGCCTGGCGCAGTTGCCGGTACTCCGCAACGGGCACCACCACCGCCACCACCGCGCCCCCATGGTGGATAACGTCGTGGGTGTCACCAGCGGGCTCGCTCATGAAGGTCATGGTAACGACATGGACCGACAGCCGGGCGCCACAACACGGCGGACCCGCGGACCGGGGGCGGGTGTCAACGACAGCGGGTAACTACGCAGATCGATCCTTTATGGCTTGACCTGGCAGGAGGGCGCCGCGCTGCTCCAGCCATACCGAACGGCGGGTACTCGTGCTCTGTCATGGACCAACCCAGTCACGAATTGTGATCTGGCCTTGGTGACGGCAAGATGCCCTTGGGCTCGGGAGTGACTCCCGGCTAGCTTTGGAACAGTGCGAACGCCGCTCCCTGCGGGTCGAGGAGCACCGCGAAGCGGCCGGTGCCCGGGATGTCAGCTGGGCCGGCGATCACGCTGGCGCCCAGGTCGGTGGCCTTCTTGACGTCGGCGTCGACGTCAGCTGCGCCGAAGTAGACAAGCCAGTTGTCGGGCACGTCGGCGGGCATGGCGGGACGCCGGGGCATGAGCCCGGCGATGGTGCGGCCGCTGACTTGGGCTTCGGGATAGTCGTCTCCGCCGCCCCAGCCCCAGCCGAACACCGCCGAGTAGAACGCCTTTGACTTGGCGATGTCGGAGCTGGACAGCTCGCTCCAGATGAACGCGCCCGGCTCGTTGATCAGCTGGGCGCCGAGGTGCTGGCCCGGCTGCCAGGCCGCGATGACGGCGCCGGTGGTGTCCATGATGATCGCCATCCGGCCCGCGGTCATCACGTCCATGGGCGCGACGATGACCGTGCCGCCAGCCGATTCCGCCTTCCGGGCGACCTCGTCCACATCGTCCACGTTGATGTAGGTCGTCCACCGCGGCGGACCCGGGTCCTGGGCGGGCGAGATCGCGGCTACCTGCTTGCCGTCCTTCGTGACAATGGTGTAGTGGCCAGCTTCCTCGCCCATGTCCTGGCCTTCCCAGCCGAACAGCTCCGAGTAGAAGCGCACGCCCGCGCTCAGGTCCTTTGTCCCGATGTCCACCCAGGACGGAACTCCATGCTCATACCGCGTCATCTCGGGCATAGCCCAACCTCCCGTCGACGGAAATCTTTGGCCGCACTCTCGGAGCCTGGTACACCTCCCGCAAAGGGGCCACAGTAGTATCGCACCCCCGCTCCGGGCCGGCCGGGATCTAGTCAGGCCGGGTGTCAAGACTGGTCCCGGCCTGCTCGCGATCGCATCCTGGCCCGACCTCACCTTGGTTCTGCCTAGTCGAAATTCCAGGCGATCTCGACCAGGTGACCATCGGGATCGGGTGAAGGACCCGGAGTAAACCCCGAACGGGCTCATGCGGGCGGGTGCTGTCAGCGTGCCGCCGGCAGCTCCCGCGTGCCGGAGTCCCCAGCTCGCGGGCAGTGGGCCAGGTGCGGGCACCGCGGCGGAGCCGGGCAGCAGGGAGCGGGCGAGGTGAGGGAAGCTCGCGGCGGACGAGCCAGCGGGGCTTACCGCCACGCCGGCCGCCGGTCTGGCGAACGCGCCTGAAGCCGTGTACCTCGAACAGCTGGACGGTGCCCACATACCCGCTGGTCTGGTCGATGCGCCCGTCGCCAGGGTAGCCTTCCAGCACGGTCGCGCCCATCGCATGCGCGTGCCCGACCGCGCCATCCAGCAGCTGGTGCATCAGCCCGCGGCGCCGGAACCCCGGCCGCACCACGAAGCAGACCACCGACCACGCGCCCTCGTCCTGGACATGCGGGATTGTCCGTGAGTTGACCAGGGCGCGGTAGGTGGACTTGGGTGCGACCGAACACCAGCCGGCGGCCTGGCCATCGACGTACGCCAGGACGCCGGGGCCCAGTTCGCTCTGGCACAGTGCGCGCATGTGCGCGATACGGCCGTGCATGTCGAGGCTGGAATTGCGGTACACCATGCAGACGCATCCGCGGCCACCTGGCGTGCGCGGCACCATGAACGAGGCGAAGTCCTCCCACCGCCCGGCGGCCGGCAGCACCTCGATTCCCATGCGCCGAGGATAGGCCGGCCGAACCGGCGTCCACGTCAGCGTGGACCGATACGGGGCCAGCGGAAGCGATCCGTAAGGCATACAGTTGCCGCGGCGCGATGAACAGGGCAGGCTGGAACTGTCGGCACCTGCGCCGCCGCCAGATCCTCCGATGGCAGCGCTCTGCGCGCCGAACACCCGGTTCTGGTTCTCCCGGATCGGGATCACCAGCAATAATCTGAGCGCGCCGAACGGCGGATGTCGCGACGGCCAGGCCGACGATCGTCACACTGCGCGACTACTGTTCCAGAGAGTGAACGAACGGAGCTTAGGTCCCTGTTAGGCGCCTGAACCCGCCAAGACGTTCACGTACCCTGGCATGAGGCCGCAGCCACGCGGTCCATCAGCACCGCCGCCCCCAGCCGGGCCGTCCGGGTCGCGAGCTGGACCGCATGCTTATGCAAGATCACTGGCGCGTCTTCAACTGATCTGGACCATCGGTCCACGGACTGGGCCAGGAGAACTCGCTCGGGCGAGTCCAGACAGGCTGCTCCGAACGGTCAGGGTTCGAGATCGGCCACTCCTCGGCCGCTGAGCACGTCGAACGGCACCGAAGCCTGGTCGTGCACGATCTGCCAAGCGCCGTCGAGCTTCCGGAAGCAGAACGTGACCCGGACCCAGATGCCCTTGGTCGCCGTCCCATTCATCAGCGTGCCGTGGAGCCGGCCGAAGCAATGCCCGAACGCCACGTCATCGCCCACTGCGACGCGCAGGCCGCGCACCTCGTAGTCCGCGTCCCGGAAGACCGCAAAGACGTTCGCCCAGTTCTTCAGCTTCGCTTCGACCCCCAAATGCTGCAGCGGCGGCTCGACGTCGAAGGACACGACGTCTGTCGCGTATATCGGCCGCAGGCCCTCCAGATCCTTGGCCCGGATTCCCTCGGCGATCCTGGCCACCTGCTGCTTGATCTGGGCCTCGTCCGCCTCGCGTTGGGTATACACCGCTGACATTCCTTCCTGTCCGCCTGCCGTCTCAGCTTCTCACCACCACTACCACCAGGAGGCGCGCGACAGGGCGGGCCGGGCGTGAGCACGCGTCCGGAACTTTCACCGGGCTACTGCGGGTTGCATCCATCTGTGGCCGCTCGATCGAGCCACCCGGCATAGGCTGAGCAGGAACTACCTTGAGGCGCTGCTCGCGCAGAGGGGAGTGGCAGCCGATGACAGGTGATCGTCCATCGAGCGCCCGGCCGGACCAGCGCGAGCGGATTGCCCGGCGGTTCTTCCGGCTAGTCAACCCGCTCGCCCGCCGGATGATCACCGCCGGGGTGCCGACGGGTGCACCGAACATCCTCCTGATCGTGCGCGGTCGCCGGTCGGGTATTGAGCGCACAACGCCGGTCGCGATGCTGGACTTCGATGGACACTCGTACGTCCAGGCGAGCTACGGAGCGACGGGCTGGGCCCGAAACCTTCGGGCGGCCGGCGAGGCGACCATAATCTATTCTGGTGGCCGTAGCTGTCCGGTTCACGCCATCGAGGTTCCATCCGATGAAGCGGCAGCGATTCTTCGGCGCGTGCTCGAGCCATACCGCCGGTCGGGCTTCGTGCGCAGGCTGCTCGGCTCGCGCGTTAGGCCGCCCGTCGCCCTTCTACGCCGATACCGCATACGCATCGACGACACCCCACAGGATTACCTCGCCGAAGCTCGGCGCCACCCGCTGTTCGAACTCCGACCCGCGTAACGACCACAACGAGCTACTCGCCGTCACCGGCCCTGTGGCGCGCCAATGCACGCCTCATCGGTCGCAGCCGCCGACGACGGGTCGAATGCTGCATCGTCATGAACATGGTGGACTCGCGTCCGAGGCCGGACAGTTGCTCAAGACGCCGAGAACCTCGACAACGACGGCGTCACTGAGCAGCCGGATTGACGAGAACCAGCTCTCAACTTTGGCCGTGCCAGCACGCCTTCCTTGATCGTTTCTGTCACCGCGCGTGACGGTGCCGGCGGCCGTGTCGAGGATCGCGGTCGCGGCCTGTTCGAGCACGAGCAGCCGCGCGCCAGGGATCTTCCGCGCGAGCGCCTCGCCGTTGCCGAAGGGGAAGAACCTGTCGCGCCGACCGTGCACCACCAGCGCCGGTATCGCGAGCGCGGCCAGGCGCTCTCGCCAGCGCGGCCTGCGGTCGAGCTTGGAGAACACCAGGCGCAAACTGGTTGGCCATCTCGACCGCGGGCTGCGTGCTCGGTGTGCGGTAGAAGACGCGCGCGGCGGTCGCGCGTGCCGCGGCCGGGTCGTCGCCGAGGATTGCCGCGCCGGCGGCGGCGTACTCCGCTACGGCAGCGCGGTCGGGCCAGTCGGGCGTCGGGAGCGCGAACAGTCGGTCCATCGTCGCCGCGTCGTGGTCGGGCAGGTCGTCGTCGACTGGGCCAGGTGCGACGGGTCGTGTCCCGGCGAGGGTGAGCGCCGAGAACGCGTCCGCGTGGTCGAGCGCGGCGAGCTGGGCGACCATCCCACCGACACCGATACCCGCCAGATGCGCCGGTCGCTCGCTGAGTCCGCGGGCGAGCGCGGCGGCGTCGGCGGCGAGGTCGCGCAGCGTATAGGCCTGGCGCCTCGGGGTCGACGGTCGTGGATGTGCCGGAGTCGCGCAGGTCGTAGCGCACAACGTGACGTCCGCCGCGAGCGAGCGCCGCGCAGAGCGGGTCGGGCCAGGACAGCATGGTCGTGCCACCCGCGAGCAGCAGGAGGGGTGCCGCCGCATCACCGAAGTGCTCGACCCCAAGCGTGACGCCGTCGGGTGTGCGGAACGACGGACCGCCGAATGCATCGTCAGCGCCCTGGTCAGCCGCGTCACTGCGGCAAACGCTACTTTCCCGCTTCTGCCGAGTTGTTCGGTCGTAGATCCGACGAATGAGATTGTCGTGGCAGGACACTGGCAAGCGAGTTCGCGGCGTCTACCCAGGTCAGCAATCTACATTTCAGCAGAGTCGGACGTTCGGCGGACGCGCGACTCGCGGATGCGGGCCTTGCGAGGCTCAGCCGATGCGCTCGGCCAGTGAGACGATGATCCCTTCCGGCCCCCGGACGTAGGCCATCCGCCAAGCGCCCTCGTACTCGCCGATGCCACCGACCAGTCCATAGCCCTCGGTAGCTGCCCAATCGACAGCCGCCTGCAGGTCGCTGACCTCGAAGGCCACGTTGCGCAATCCCAGCTCGTTGGCCATGGCGGCCGGTGAGCCCGGCACGGAGTCAGGTCGCACGAAGCTCGAGAGCTCCAGGCGGGTGCCATCGTCGGGCGGCTTCAGCATGACGATCTCGGTGCGGGAGTCCGGAATGCCGCAGACCGTGTCCAAGAACTCGCCCTCGACGAACGTCCTGCCCTCGACCTCCAGGCCCAGCGCCACGAAGAAGGCAGTCACGACGTCGAGATCTGCGACCGTGAGGCCGACGTGGTCGAAGCGTCGTACATGTGACACAGGCCCGTCCTCCGGTCGTCGTATCGACCGCGCATCCGCCACGGTAGGCGTTCTCAGTACCTCTCGTTGCGGGACCTCCGCAAACGCCCACTATGCGGTAGAAGCGGAAGTTCACGCTCAGCACTAGCGATGCATAAACATACGGCCTGGACGCCTGCCTGCTCGGCCGCGGTCGGGATCGCCGACGGGTGCGGGCTCTTGATAACCGCGCGCAGTGCCGCTATGTGCGACCGACCTGATGTGGCGAGCGTCCCTGCGATGAGCGCAGATCTGGACGATTTGTATGTGTTGCAGGCCGGGCCACCAACGCTGGCTCATGGCGAGAGGAGTTAGTTCTTGCGGCACAGGTTTCGGGTACACAAGGTGCTTGTAACGAAGGTATGGGGTGACGGTCCGCGTTGGCCCGCTGGGGAGGCGGTTGGTGCGTGCGGAAGCCGCTGGGGCGGTTGGAGCGGTGGCGAACCTGGATAGCGTGGCGGCGGGGTGAACTGACGGAACTGGTGAGGCGCTGCCCAGACCTTGTCCGGCCGGTTTATCGGCGCCCGGTGTGGTCC
>DATIYI010000319.1:0-27105 GCA_035517695.1 Streptosporangiaceae bacterium | reverse complement strand
CGACATGACCCAGGAGTACTTGCCGTCGAAGTCGCGCTTGGCCGGCCGCGGGATCGTGTGCTGGTTCCAGGGGTGCCTGCGGTCCACCGGGTTGCCCAGGGGATCGCGGGTCACGAACATCTCCTGGTCCTCCCAGTCCTCGTAGTACGAGGAGCCGAGCAGGATCCTGATGCCCAGGTTGATCTCGACCAGGTCGTTCGTGATCAGCTCGCCGTTCCTGATCACGCCGGGGCTGACGAACATCTTCCTGCCCCAGTCGGTCATGTGGTCGTACCTGAAGTCGCAGTGCTCAGGGTTGTTCAGGCTGCCCCAGCAGACCATGTCGGCGCGGCGCCTGCCGACCTCCTCGTATCCGGGCAGCGCGGTGTAGAAGAAGTCGAACAGGTCGTCGTGCATCGGGACGACGCGCTTCATGAACTCGACGTACCGCATCAGCCTGGTCAGGTAGTCGGTGAACAGCTGCACGGTCGCCGTGGTGCCGACGCCGCCCGGGTAGAGCGTCGAGGGGTGCACGTGACGCCCCTCCATCAGGCAGAACATCTCCCTGGTGGAGCGGCTCACCTGGAGCGCCTCGCGGTAGAACTCGCCCTCGAGCGGGTTCAGCGAGCGCATGATGTCGCCGATGTACCTGTAGCCGTGCTCGGCGGCGTGCGGCGCCTCGGTCCGGTTGGCCAGCTCGAGCACGCCGGGATTCGTTTCGGCGACCATGCGCTCGCAGAAGTCCACCCCGACCAGGTTCTCCTGGAAGATGTTGTGGTCGAACATGTACTCGGCGGCCTCGCCGAGGTTGATGATCCACTCACCTAGATGCGGCGGCCGCACCCCGTAGGCCATGTTCTGGTTGTAGACAGAGCAGGTCGCGTGATTATCGCCGCAGATCCCGCAGATCCGGCTGGTAATGAAGTGCGCGTCACGCGGGTCCTTGCCCTTCATGAAGATGCTGTACCCGCGGAAGATCGACGATGTGCTATGACATTCGACGACTTTGCGCTGCTTGAAGTCGATTTTTGTATAAATTCCAAGGCTGCCCACGATCCTGGTGATCGGATCCCAGGCCATCTCCACAACGCCACTGTCCTCGGCCGTCGTCATCGCTGCGTTCATCTCCCTTTGCGGGGCGTGGCTGCCTGGCGGGAACCGACGCCGGTCGATGTCACCAGGTCTTCTGGTAGCCCGTAAGCAGGTCGTCGCCCTTCTGGCGCCACTTGGGTTCCTCGTCGGCCGTCCGCTGGGTGAAGCCGCGAAGCGTCCGGATCACCGAGCCATACAGGGTCGTCGCGCCCGTGGAGACCTTGGAACCGGGTGGCTCGTCCATGAAGGGCATGAACTTGTCCGGGAAACCGGGCATGGTGCACGCGATACAGATGCCGCCGACGTTCGGGCATCCCCCGACCCCGTTGATCCAGCCACGCTTGGGTACATTGCACTTGACCACCGGGCCCCAGCAGCCCAGCTTGACCAGGCACTTGGGCGATCCGTACTCGAGCGCGAATTCGCCCTGCTCGTAGTACCCGGCCCGGTCGCATCCCTCATGCACGGTGGCGCCGAACAGCCAGGTCGGGCGCAGCGCCTCATCGAGCGGGATCATCGGCGCCTGGCCCGCGACCTGGTAGAGGAGGTAGAGAATCGTCTCGGACAGGTTGTCGCCGTGCGTCGGGCAGCCCGGGACACAGACGATCGGGATGCCGGCCTTGGACCGCCAGTCCCAGCCAAGGTAGTCGGGAACTCCCATGGCACCTGTCGGGTTGCCGGCCATCGCGTGGATGCCGCCGTAGGTGGCGCACGTGCCGACCGCGAGGATGCAGGTCGCTTTCGGCGCGAGCCGGTCCAGCCATTCGCTGGTGGTCATCGGCTGGCCGGTCGCCGGGTTGTTGCCGAAGCCGCACCAATAGCCCTCGGACTTGATCGACTCATTGGGTATCGAGCCCTCGACCACGAGGACGAATGGGTCGAGTTCGCCGCGGTCGGCCTTGTGCCACCACTCGATGAAGTTGTCCGCACCTTGCTCCGGGCCGCATTCGTAGTCGATAAGTGGCCAGTGCACCGCGGTTTTGGGCAAACCGGGCAAGGCGCCAAGAGCTATTTCCTCGATGCTCGGCTGAGTTGCCGCGGTGAGCGCGACAGAGTCCCCGTCGCAGCCCAGTCCCCCATTCATCCAGAGGATGTGGACTACAGGTTCCTCGCTGGCCGACGGGGATGACGTCTCATCGCTCTGTGCCGGATTGCTCTGTGCCGGATTGCTCTGTGCCGGATTGCTCCGTGTGGGCTTGCTCCGTGTGGGCGTGGCCATTCCCTGGCCACCTCCTCGCTGCAGGATCGGCTGCGGGCGGAATCCGCCGCAAGGGTCGCGGACCCCGCCACCGCGTGCGTCGCGCCGCGACTACCCTGCGCGCCGGTATCTGGCAGACGGATACCTGGCGTGCTGGAGGCTGGCGCGTTGGGCCGCGATAACGGGAAACTGGGGGTGGCGACCGGCCGGGTGTTGGCGCAGGCGACCTCGTGCCGCCGGGCCAGCTCCGGTCGTCCGGCGGCCCGAGCCATAGATGGCGCCGTTGCGCCTAGTAATAAGTTCATGGCAGGCCTCGTCCGTGCACCGCACGGACACGGGAAACGTAACGCCCGCCACGTAGGGTGTCAAGACGGAACCGTCATATGACCGGACACATATGTCCGATATCCTGACCGGGACGGGAGGCGACGCAGCGCTCGTGTCCGCGTACGCTGACTAAAACCCCCGGTCGAAGCGGCGGCCGGGACGCCCGAGGGACCCGGGAATGCCTGAACTCAGCAGTGGGCCGGAACAGGATCCGATCGAGATCCTCCCTGTCGTGGTGCTGTCTCAGACATTTCCGGCCAGACCCTCCTCGATCCCTGACATCAGGGACTTCGTACGAAGATGCCTCGCAGAATCGCCGCTCACCGAGGAGGGCAACCGCGAGGTTGGCGCGACCGTCTTCCGCGCTCTGCTCGATGCGGCGGGCCCGACCGGGTCGATACAGGTCTCGTTCCGTATCTACCCTGATCACGTCGAGGTCGACGTGCTGCACTCCGACCACCGGCTGACCAACGAGCCCGTGCCCCAGCCGCGGCCCGCTCCCGCCTCGAGCCCTGCTAACGCAGGTCAGGCGCCGTATGCGGGCAGTCAAACGAACCTGGACGGCGATGGCGAGCGGGCGGCGTCGTTCGCCCAATGGATGTCGAGTTCGCTCCGCAGGGAGGGTCTCACCCAGGAGGCCGCCGCCCGCCAGCTTGGCGTGTCGGTCAAGACGGTCGGCCGCTGGGTCGGCGGCGAGACCGAGCCCCGGATGCGGGACCTGCGCCGGATACAGGAGCTGTTCGGCGAACTGCCATTCCCCTAGAGCTTCTTGCCAACCACGTTCGGCGCGAGCGATGATCCAGGCGGTGCCTGGCGAGGCGGATGACCAGGCAAGCCGGAGTGAGGGAGCCTAGCCGGAGGTAAAAAGGTACACAGGCGGTGCCTGGCGAGGCGGATGACCAGGCAAGGCGGAATGAGAAGGCGGAATGAGGGAGCCTAGCCCGGAGGTACAGAGGTACATAAGTGACCGCGCGACAACGCGGCCAGCCGCCGCCTGGGCGCCGCGCAGCAGAACAGCCGCGCAGCAGAACATGGGGTTCGCCAGAAAGGCGCTCGGGGCACGCCCGCGCGGCGCTGAGCACCGGGCCAGCACACCGCCATCGCGTGCCACGACGCCGCTGTCGCGCGTGCCAGCACGCCGCTGTCGCGCGTGCCAGCCACGCCGCTATCGCGAGGGCGCGCTGCCGCAGCGGCCAGGGGACCCTCACTGGACGTCCACCCATTAGTGTCCTAACGTGCTCCACATGGTTCCAACCGGCCGTTGCCGCCTCGGCCCAGACACCGACCGGATTATGCTGCGCACATTCCGCGACGGGCTCGCCTCCCAGGCGGGGCATGACCTGACTATCGAGGTAACCATCTGGAACGGCGAGCTAACGATGGGCGAGAAAGGCGTTCCGATCGCCCTCGAGGTGCGGATCCAGATGGATTCACTGGCGGTGCGCGAAGGGGTGCGGGGGATCAAACCGCTGACGGACAGGGACCGCCGCGAGATCGCGTACACCGCGCGGCGGCTGCTCACCAGCGACCGCAATCCCGAGGCGGTATACACGGCGGACCGGTTCGAGGCCAAGAACGGCGGCGGCGTGGTCGAAGGGACGTTCACTCTGGCCGGCACCTCGCAGCCACTTGGGCTTGAGGTGACCGAAACCGGGCCGGACCGCTACCGTGCTACCACGACGGTGGTGCAATCGGCCTACGGTATCCGGCCCTATAAGGCTTTTCTCGGCGCGCTCAAAGTGCGGGACGGGGTCGATGTCGAGGTCGAAATCGACATGTCGGCACCGGAAAAGTCCGAGGAATGAGATTCCATTTAGGAAGTGACCGAAATGGCGCGGTCAGCCATGGGCGGCGGTCAAGCCGACAGATTGTTCGAGCAGCGTGTCGTCCCGGCGGCGGACCTCGCCGAGCAGGCTCAATCGGTGGCTGCGGCGTGCCACGCCATGGCGGTGCGGTTCCATCGCGGAGGCAAGCTGGTTGTCTTCGGCGTCGGCCAGGCGAGCGCCGACGCGGAGCACGTCGCGGTCGAGTTCGTGCATCCCGTCATCGTCGGTAAACGCGCCCTTCCTGCCATTTCACTGACTGCTGACGTCGCGACCATTACCGGGATCGGCGACCGTGCAGGAATGGCAGATATATTCGCCCATCAGATCCGCTTTCTGGCCGAGCCTGCCGACATCGCGCTCGGCATCTCCGCCGACGGGAACTGCGAATGCGTCCTGCGCGGCCTGACCGCGGCTCGCGAACGGGGCATGCAGGCGGTCGCGCTCGTCGGCGGGGACGGGGGCGTGATCGGTGCGCGCGCGACCGCAGATCACCTGCTGGTCGCGCGATCGGCCGATCCTCGGGTGGTGAAGGAGGTGCACGTCACCGCCTACCATGTCCTTTGGGAGCTGGTTCATGTGTTCTTCGAGCAGCCGGGCGTGCTCGCCCCTGGGGTCGTCGCGTGACCGCGGAACACGAGCACGCGCCGCAGGCACACCCCCCCGTGCCCACAGCGCCGCGGGCACCCTCCACCGCGTCGGCCGCGGTGCCGCAATGCCCTGACGATATCTGCGTGACCTGCTCGGACACTGCCGTCGCTGTGACCATCGCGCGACTGCTCGATGACGACCTCGCCGTTGTAGCCACCGGCTCGGGCGAGGAAGAGGTAAGCGTCGCTCTCGTGTCCGCGGGAGTCGGCGACACGATCCTCGTACACGCCGGGGAAGCGATCGCAGTCGTGGGGAGGTGACGGCCACGGCCAAGCACGACAGCACCGCAGGCACCAACAGCGCAGGCACCAACAGCGCGGGCACGAGCGGCGCAGGCACCAACAGCAGCGCAGGCACCGGCAGCACAGCAGGCACCGGCATCTCAGGCACCGGCACCGCAGGCACCGCAGGCACCGCAGGCACCGCAGGCACCGCAGGCACCGCAGGCACCGCAGGCACCGCAGGCACCGCAGGCACCGCAGGCACCGGCGGGATCGAATCGCTCTACCCGTTCCTCTATTCCGGTGGCGGTGACCTGGATGGCGTCCTCGAGGAGGTACGCAGGTCGACGGTGGCCAAGGTCCAAGAGATCATCGAGTTGCGCGCCACGGTAGGCGAACGCGACGGCGAGAGGCTGCTTTCCTGCGCACGGGACATGGCTCACAGGTTCGCCGGAGGCGGACGGCTGTTCGCGTTCGGCAACGGCGGAAGCGCCACCGATGCCCAGCAGGTGGCGACGCTGTTCCTCAGCCCGGGCGGCGACGCGCGGCCGCTCCCCGCGTTCGGACTCGCCAACGACACCGCGGTCGTGACCGCGCTGTGCAACGACATCGGCCCTGAGGTCGTCTTCGCTCGGCAGATCGCGGCGTTCGGCCGGAAGAACGACATCGCGGTCGGCCTTTCCACCAGCGGCAATTCGGAGAATCTGGTCCGCGCCTTCGGCGAGGCGGCCCGGCGCAGCCTACTAACGATAGGCATCGCCGGTTATGAGGGCGGCAAGATGGCCGAACTCGACAACCTGGACTACCTGTTCGTCGTGCCGTCAGCATCGGTTCACCGCATCCAGGAAGCGCAGACCACGATCTACCACGTGCTGTGGGAGCTCACCCTCGCCGCCCTCGACGGCACCGCTTCCGACGGCACCGCTTCCGACGGCACCGCTTCCGCTGGCGCCGCTTCTCGTGGCACGGGGTGACCGGATGAGTCATCGTGTGCTGGTCGCCGGCGTCGGCAACATCTTCCTTGGGGACGATGGGTTCGGCGGACAGGTGGCAAACCGCCTGGCCCACGCCGACCTGCCCGACTGGGTACGCGTCGCCGACTACGGGATCAGCGGCATGCACCTGGCCTACGACATGGCGGCCGGGTACGACATCACAATCCTCGTGGACGCTACGGCTCGCGGCGGCGAGCCAGGGACGCTTTATGTGATCGAACCGGAACGCGCCGGGGCCGCGGCGGCAGCCACCGCGGCAGTGTCTGGCGCGGACGCCGGGCCGTCGGCAATCAGCGGTGTATTCGACGCGCACGGTATGCAACCCGAGGTCATGTTCGGGCTGGTCGAGACGCTCGGCGCCGAGCCGGGCCGGGTGCTTGTGGTCGGCTGCGAGCCCGCGAGCATCGAGCACGGGATCGGGCTTAGCGCACCGGTCGCCGCGGCGGTGGACGAGGCGGTGCGCATCGTTGTGAGGCTCGTCAACAGCACATCCGGTGTCACGACCACATCCAGTGCCACGACCACATCCAGTGTCACGACCACATCCGGTGCCACGACCACATCCGGTGCCACGACCACATCCAGTGCCACGACCACATCCAGCGTCGCAGGCACCGCCGACGCCGCGGTCACCGGGCACGATCGGCGTGCCCGATGACCGGCGGCCGCTCCGCCGCTGCCTGGACGCACCGCGCGGCCAGATCGGCCTGCGCAGCCGTTTTGGATCAATGGGCGCCGCCGGCCAACGGACCGCACCGGGCCATTGCGGCCGCCACTTCGCGGACAAACGGGAATCGTTCAAGTAAAGCAATAGGCAGCGCTAGGGAGAGGTGGTCGCATGTGCCTCGGCATACCAGGTGAGGTGATCGAGTTCCTCCCCGATCAGCCGGACCTGGCCAGGGTGAACGTCAGCGGGGTGCGGCGGGTGATCAACGTCGGCCTGCTCACAGACGACCTGCCTGAGCCCGGCGAATGGGTGCTCATCCACGTCGGCTTCGCGCTTTCGAAGATCGACGAAGACGAGGCGAAGGCGGCGCTCGAATTCCTCGAATCCATCGGGCAGGCGTACGCGGATGAGCTAGCCGCGCTGCAGGAATCACGGATCGAATAGGAGCTGACTGGAATGCGGTTCGTCGACGAGTTCCGTGACGCCGATAAGGCCCATGCACTGGCTGCGAAGATCGCGGGCCTGTGCGAGCCCGGGCGCCAGTACAAGCTGATGGAGGTGTGCGGCGGGCACACCCACACGATCTATAAACACGGCCTCGAGGATTATCTGCCCGAGTCCGTCAGCCTCGTGCACGGGCCCGGCTGCCCCGTCTGCGTCATCCCGATGGGGCGGGTCGATGACGCCATGCACCTGGCCGCGCACGACGACGTCATCATGACCTCGTTCGGCGACATGATGCGGGTGCCGGGCAGCAGCGGCTCCTTCTTCGACGCGAAGGCGCAGGGCACCGACATCCGCATGGTGTATTCGCCGCTTGATTCGCTGAAAATCGCCCGCCAGAACCCCGACAGGCGTGTCGTATTCATGGCGATCGGATTCGAGACCACCGCTCCGTCCACCGCGATGACCGTGCTTCGCGCCGCTGCGGAAGGGCTGCAGAATTTTTCGGTCTTCTGCAATCACGTCACGATCATCCCCGCGATCAAGGCGATTCTGGACTCCCCGGATCTCCGGCTCGACGGCTTCATCGGCCCCGGGCACGTATCCACGGTCATCGGCTGCCGGCCATACGAGTTCATCGCCAGGGACCACGGCAAGCCGGTGGTCGTGGCGGGCTTCGAACCGCTGGACATCCTGCAGTCGATCTACATGCTGATGCTGCAGCTCGCCGAGGGCCGGTCGATGGTGGAGAACCAGTACGCAAGGGTGGTGCCGTGGGATGGCAACCCGACGGCGCTGAAGGCGATCGGCTCCGTCATGGAGTTGCGGCCCTACTTCGAGTGGCGCGGGCTCGGCTTCATCTCGCATTCCGCGCTGCGAATGCGCGATGACTACGCCAGCTTCGATGCGGAGAACCTTTTCCAGGTGCCAGGTGTGCGGGTGGCCGACCCGAAGGCCTGCCAGTGCGGCGAGGTGCTCAAGGGCGTGCTCAAGCCGTGGGAATGCAAGGTGTTCGGAACGGCGTGCACGCCCGAGACGCCGATCGGCACGTGCATGGTCTCGCCCGAGGGTGCCTGCGCCGCCTACTACAACTTCGGCCGGCTGCGCCGTCAGCGCGTGCAGGAGGTGACCATCTCGTGACCGGACAGGGCGGCGCGCAGCCGCGGGCCGCGGGCTGGGCCGAGGAAGCGCTGCGCGACCACCACGAGCACGCTGGCCCACCGGTGGCGGGCCAGCCTGCCTCGGACCGTGAGCAGCAGGTTCTTGACCGGATCGATCGTGCTCGCCGCCGTCGCCCGCGGGTCAAGGAAGAGCGGATCACGATGTCGCACGGGTCGGGTGGCAAGGCGACGAGGACGCTGGTCGAGGCGATCTTCCTGGACAGCTTCCGCAACCCGTTGCTCGAACCGCTCGAAGATGCCGCGCAGCTCACGATGGACGGGGCCAGGCTGGCCTTCACCACCGACTCCTACGTCGTCTCGCCGCTGTTCTTCCCCGGCGGTGATATCGGCGACCTCGCGGTCAACGGGACCGTCAACGACCTCGCCGTCGCCGGTGCCACTCCCCTGTACCTGTCGGCCGGTTTCATTCTCGAGGAAGGCTTTCCCGTCGCCGACCTCAGCCGGATCGTCGGGTCCATGACCGCCGCAGCCGCCCGCGCAGGTGTTCAGGTGGTCACCGGCGACACGAAAGTGGTGCAGAAGGGAAAGGCGGACGGCTGTTACCTGAACACCGCAGGCGTCGGCGTCGTCGGCGACGGGGTCAACCTGGGTGTGGTCAATGCCAGGCCGGGCGACGCGGTGATCGTGTCAGGTCCGATAGGCGACCACGGTGTCACGATCATGCTTGCCCGCGGTGAACTCGACATCGAGGCCGACATCGCCTCGGACACGGCTCCGCTGGGCGGGCTTGTCGCCGGCCTGCTCGCCGCCACGCCGGGTGTTCGTGCGCTACGCGACGCGACCCGGGGCGGCGTCGCCACCATTCTCAACGAGGTGGCGAGCGCTGCCGGGGTCAGCGTGGTCGTCAACGAGGACGACATCCCGGTCCGTACCGAGGTCAGGGGCGCGTCTGAGCTGCTCGGCATCGATCCGCTTTACGTCGCGTGCGAAGGGCGGCTTGTCGCCATCGTCGACGGCGGGCAAGCCGGGGAGGCGCTTGCCGCCATGCACGCTCATCCGCTCGGCGAGCAGGCCGCGATCATCGGCACCGTGGCGGCGGACCCACCAGGCATCGTCCTGCTCAAGACCACCTTCGGCGGCACGAGAATCGTCGACCTGCTGGTCGGTGACCCGCTGCCGCGCATCTGCTGAGGCCGCGGGGTACGTCAGGTGCACGAACTTTCGATCACCCAGAGCGTGGTAGAAGCGGTGCGCGACCGGATTCCCGACGCCGCCGTCACCTGCGTCAGGCTGGACATCGGCGCACTGTCCGGCGTCGTCCCCGACGCGCTGCTGTTCTGCTTCGACCTGGTCACGGCGGGGACCAATCTGGAAGGCGCCCGGCTGGAGATCACTCAGCACGCCGGGCGATACAGGTGCCGCGATTGCGGCAAGGAATTCGAGCCCGAGGACCTCATCGCGTTGTGCCCGTGCGGCAGCGCGGATGCTGCGGTGATCGCGGGCGCGCAACTTCAGATCGCATCGGTGGAGGTGGCCTGACCATGTGCGGCACGGAGGTGGCCTGACCATGTGCGGCACGTGCGGCTGCGCCGACGGCGCGAGGATACGGCTGCTCGGCGGCGACAGTGACGCACGCCCTGGCTCCGCGCCAGGCCACACCCGTGCGACGACGGCAGAACACACCCACACCCACGGCGACCCCGGATGGGATAGCTCGGTGCGGGACGGTGGCCGCCGTACCGTTGTGCTGCGGCAAAAGGTGCTCGAGAAGAACGACAGGCTCGCCGGGCGCAACCGCCAGTGGCTGACCGAGCGCCGCATCCTCGCCGTCAACCTGATGAGCTCGCCGGGCGCGGGCAAGACGACGCTGCTCGAGCGCACCGCCAGGGAACTCAGGGGCCAACTCGTCATCTCGGTGATCGAAGGCGACCAGGAGACATCGCTGGACGCCGGGCGCATCGAGGCGGCGGGCTGCAAGGTCGTGCAGATCAACACCGGCGCGGGTTGCCACCTCGACGCCGAAATGATGGCCGCGGGACTGCGGGCGCTCGACCCACCGGCCGGCTGCGTGGTCGTCATCGAGAATGTCGGTAACCTGGTCTGTCCAGCGCTCTTCGACCTCGGCGAGCACGCCAGGGTCGTGCTCACCTCGGTGACCGAGGGAGCGGACAAGCCGATCAAGTACCCGCGGATGTTCGGGGTGGCGGATCTGGTTGTGTTGAACAAGATCGACCTACTGCCGTATGTCGAGTTCGACACCACTCGCCACGCCGCGGACCTGGCAAAGGTCAGCCCCCGCGCCGACGTGCTGCAGCTGTCGGCCACGACGGGCGACGGCCTGTACGCGTGGTACGAATGGCTCCGCAGCCCCCTCACCCGCTAGCCACGCGCTGTGCGGGCGTTACTGTGCGGGCGTTACTGGGCGGGAAGGTGTCTCGCGAGAGGCCGCGGCTGCGGGCCATGACCGGCCTGTGAGCTCGGCCATGCTACCCGGTGCGGTGATGATGGAATGGATCTTCTATGACTAGTGGTCTGACCGGCCACCTCGCCCGTGCGGCCGCGGTCTGCGCGGCCGTCATCTGCTCTGGTGCCCTGGCCGCCGGGTGCGGCGGCCGGGGCGGGGTCGCTTCCGCGACGGCGTCAGCCACCGCGTCCGGACCGGCGGCCGCTCCTGGGGAGGCTACTGCGCCCGCTGCTGGCGAAGTGCGGGCGTCCCATGCGGCGCCATCGACGGCGCTGGGCATCGTGCCCGCACCAGCGCACATCGTGCTCGTCGTGCTTGAGAACCATTCGTACGGCGACATCATCGGCAACCCTGCCGCGCCTTTCATCAGCGGCCTCGCCCGCCAGGGGGCGCTATTCACCCGGTCGTTCGCGGTGACGCACCCGAGTGAGCCCAACTACCTGGCGCTGTTTTCAGGCGCGACAGATGGCATCACCGACGACAGTTGCCCGCACACGTTCCGGTCGCCGAACCTCGCCGCGGATCTGGCCGCCGCTCACAGGTCCTTCACCGGCTACGCGGAGAGCCTTCCCGCGCGCGGTTCGGCCGTCTGCGTGAGCGGTGAGTACGCGCGCAAGCACGTACCGTGGGCGGACTTCGCGAACGTACCTGCCGCTTCGAGCCAGCCGCTGGCGAACTTCCCCGGCGCTGACCTTGCCGCGCTGCCCACTGTCGCATGGGTGATCCCGAACCTGTGCCACGACATGCACGACTGCTCCGTGTCGACCGGGGACTCCTGGCTGCGGCAGCACCTCGGCGGTTATGCCCGCTGGACGCTGACCCATGACAGCCTGCTCATCGTGACGTGGGACGAGGACGACGGCAGCGCGGCAAACCATATCCCGACCATCTTCGTCGGGCAGCCGGTCAGGGCGGGCAGGTACGGTCAGCGAATCACTCATTACAACGTGCTCGCGACGATCGAGGCCGCCTATCACCTGCGCCGCGACGGCTTGGCCACCGCGGCCGCACCGATCACGGGCGTATGGTCGGGCGGTCGCTGACACCTAAGGCCCGGTCCCGGGTGCCGCCCCAATCGGGACACAGAAGAGCTGGGCACGCAGCGGGCCGGCCGATCCCGCTGCCCATGGCCCGCGCCCGCACGAGTGGGCGTGACTGCGCACGTGCCATCGGGTCGCACCTTGCGACAGCCGTTTGGATCAGTGGGCTGCCAGGGCGTCGCGTGCCGCGGCCACCGCGGCCTGGCCGAGGCTGATCCCGCCGTCGTTCGGCGGCACCTGCGAATGCACAAGCACACGAAATCCCGTGCGCTCCAGCCCGGCCACCGTCCGGTCGAGCAGCAGCAGATTCTGGAACACACCGCCGGAAAGCGCCACCACGTCCAGGCCGCGACGCTCGCGCAGCAGCAGGCAGGTGGCGACGATGACCTGGGCGACGCCGTTGTGGAAACGGGCGGCGATGACGCTTCGATCGACTCCCGCGAGCAGGTCGCCGGTCACCGCACGTATCAGGTCGACGCCCGCGATCCGCAGCGGATCGCCTTCCTCTATCGCGGCGGCGTATCCGGCATGCTCCGACGGCGCGGCGCGCTGCTCGAGTTCGACCGCCGCCTGACCCTCGTAGTTGATCACATCCCGCACCCCTGTGATCGCGGCCACCGCATCGAACAGGCGGCCCGCGCTCGACGTGACGGGCGAGTTGATGCCGCGCCGGGCCATCGTGAGCACGTCGCGCCAGCGCGGCGCGTTGCGGCGCTCGACGTCCAGGCCGCCTGGCAGCCCGCCTGGATAGGCGGCGTCCAGGTACGCCGCCGCCATCCGCCAAGGCTGCTTGATCGCCGCTGCGCCGCCGGGCATCGGCACCGTGGCCAGGTGCCCGGCCCGCTCGAAACCCGTCAGGTCGGCGAGCAGGAACTCACCGCCCCAGATCGTCGCGTCGGTGCCATAACCGAGGCCATCGAAGGCCACCCCGATCACCGGGCCCGCCGCGCCGTTGTCCGCCAGGCAGGAAGCGATGTGCGCGTGGTGGTGCTGCACGCCGGTAAACTGCACACCCTCGCGCTGCAGCGCGTACTTCGTTGACAGGTACTCAGGGTGCAGGTCATGGGCGACGACCTGCGGGTCCACGTCGAACAGCCGCTGGAAATGCGAGATGGCTTCGGTGAAGGACCTGAACGTCTCGAAATTCTCCAGATCTCCGATGTGGTGCGACACGAACGCGTGGTCGTCCTTGCCCAGGCAGAACGTGCTCTTCAGTTCCGCACCACAGGCCAGGACCGGCCGCGCGAACGCGGGCCGCATCGTGATCGGCTCGGGCGTGTAGCCGCGGGAACGGCGGAGCAGCATAGGCCGTCCGCGAACCGGGCGCACGACCGAGTCGTCGGTGCGGATGTGGATCGGCCTGTCATGCCCGAGGAACTCATCAGCGATCCCTGCCAGCCTGGCCAGGGCGTCCTCGTCCTGGTAGGCGATCGGCTCATCCGAGATGTTACCGCTGGTCAGCACGATCGGGTGGCCAAACTCACCCAACAAGAGGTGGTGCAGCGGCGTGTACGGCAGCATCACGCCGAGATGGTGGCTGCCCGGCGCGACGGCCCGGGCGACCCGCGCCCGCGCGCCCCGCGGCAGCAACACGATCGGCCTACGGCCGCTGGTCAGCAGGGCGCGGGCGGGCGCGTCCACGGTGGCGGGGGCGCACAGCCCGCGCACGGCCTCGATGTCGGCGACCATCAGGGCGAACGGCTTGTCCTCGCGATGCTTTCTAGCGCGCAGCGCGGCCGCCGCATCCTCGCTGCCCGCGTCGACCGCGAGATGATAACCGCCCAGGCCCTTTACGGCCAGCACATGACCCTCGGCCAGCAACCTGGCAGCCTGCTTGAGCGGCTCACCCGTCAACTCGTCGCCAGCGGCGTCGAGCAGGCGCAGCCGCGGGCCGCAGACCGGGCAGCACACCGGCTGCGCGTGGAACCGGCGGTCCGCCGGATCGTGGTACTCGGCGGAGCAATCGGCGCACATGGCAAAGCCCGCCATCGTGGTGAGCGGGCGGTCGTAGGGGACGTCGCGCACGATGGTAAACCTGGGCCCGCAGTTCGTGCAGTTGATGAACGGGTAGCCGAACCTGCGGTCGGCGGGATCAGCGAGTTCCCGCAGGCAGTCCCCGCAGGTCGCGCTGTCAGCTGAGACCAGGGCGCTGCGCTGGCCGCCCGCGTTACTTGCCGCGATGGCGAAGCCGACGCTGCCGTTCGGTGTGATCGACGTGGTGCTCACCCGTTCGATGCGGGCCAGCGGAGGCGCATCGCGGCTCAGCGATGCCAGGAAGTCGCCCACCCGCGCCTGCGGGCCCTCGATCTCGACGAAGACGCCGCCGGCATCGTTGCCGACGTGACCCGCCAGGCCCAGCCTCGTTGCCAGCGTGTACACGAACGGGCGGAAGCCCACTCCCTGCACGACGCCTTCCACGCGGACAAGCACCCTGATGTTCAGGTCCACCTGCCTAGTGTCGCGCCTATCCACCATGGGCAGCTAGCACGATGTGGCTGTGCGCCAGCGCCGGCTGGCATGGCGAGCGTCCTGCCGACGCCGCATATGCTCGGGGCGCCGCGTTCGGCGGGCTTTGACACGTGGCGAAAGTCACACCGGGGTGCTTGCTCATCTGCTTGCAATTGCAAGCAGTGCGACCTAATCTAGGGGTAGAGGCAGAAGGAAACGGGCCAGGAGATCCGCTCCTGACCCGGGCACACCACAAGATGTGCGTTTGTCCCCCGACATATGCGGGTCGCCTCATGACAGACAACTGAAGTTTCGCCAACTGGAGCGGGCCGCGGCAGGGCTGAACATCGCCGCCGCATCGCCGCCGGATGGCGCTATGAAAGGAGGCGTCATGCCTGGCGTAGACGTCCGTAAGTACAGCGAGAACATGCGCGATCAGAGCAAGTCTTCGCTTGAAGAGATGCGCAAGATGGTGCGTGCATGGGTCGGCGCAACCGATCTCGCCTACCACAAGATGGTCGCCGAGCTGAGGGACCTGGAGGCCCGGAACCGGGTGCAGGTCGAGAAGCTGCAGAAGCAGGCCAGGAAGCTGAACAGGGAAGAGGTCAGCAAGCAGGTCAAGGAGACCTACGACGACCTCGCCAAGCGCGGCGAGGAAGTCATCCACGACCTGCGGACCCGCCCCCAGACGCGCCTGGTCTTCACGCGAACCGAGAAGACGCTGAAGAGTGCCGAGCGCAAGCTGAGGGACGCTGAGCACAAGGTCGAAGAGGCCGACCACAGGGTTACCGGCAAGGGCAACAAGAAGCCCGCGGCGCACAAGTAGTCGGTGAGCCGGTAAGCATACGAACCGGAAAGCACCTCACCGAGGCCCCCTGGAGACTCATCCGGGGGGCCTGCCTCATGGCGCACCCAAGGCCCTGCCGCTCGCCCGCCGCTGGTCTCTGGGAACCGCGGTTGACCCGGTGCGCCGCGCTTCGGGCCGAGTGCGGGACGCGTGCGGTGACCCTGACCCCCGCCCGCACAGAGGCGAAACTGTTCGGCATCCAGCCACGTACAGTGACCTGATCTCTGCCGACAAGACGCTGGCCAGCCTTGGTGCTGCCCTGCACGGTTGCGCCAGCCCGTAAGGGGCTTCTGTAAGACTGGGAGCCTCCGTCCGGGGCGTGGCGGCAGCTCGCACAGCCGTTCAGGGATCTGCGCGACGGGTCAAAAGCTAGCCGAACGGCTCCGGGGTGGCGCGGCAGGAGGTAGCGGTGGACCGGTCCAGGCTGGAGGCGTTCAGCGACGGCGTGTTCGCGGTCGCGATCACGCTGCTCGCCCTCAACCTGGCCGTGACAGGGCCGGGGCCTGGTCACCCCTCCCTGCTGCGCCAGCTAGGTGACCACTGGCCGGCGTTCGTGGCCTACGTGATCAGTTTCTTCACGATCGGCATCATCTGGGTCAACCACCACGCGTTCGTGCGCAACATCGCCGTGGTGGACCGCACCCTGCTGTTCCTCAACCTGCTGCTGCTCGCCTTCGTGGTGGCCATCCCCTTCGCCACCGCCACCATGGCCGACTACCTGACGGCCGCGGGCCAGGATGCAAAGATCGCGACGGCGCTGTACGCGGGGGTCTTCGAGGGGATGTCGATCGGCTTCTCGGTGCTGTTCGAGTGGACGCTGCACGAGGGGCGGATGCACCAGCCGGTGCCGAGCGGGGCGCGCTGGGCGGTGCGCTCGCGGTTCTACGTCGGCCAGATCCCCTACCTGATCGCCATCGGCGTGGCGTTCATCAGCCCGCCCGCGTCGGTGGCGATCGTCGGCCTGGTCGCCGTCTATTACATCTTCGAGCGCACCCCGTCCGCACGGAGCGCGGGCACCGGTACCGGTGCGTTCGATCCTGGCGGCGCCCAAGATCCACGCCGCGGCTGAGGAGGCGTGCGGTTCGGTGGTGCGTAGCGGTTGCCCCGGTTGGGCACGGAATATCCGGCCGGGGTGTGACGCTGTCGTGAACCTGCGAATCAGCCAGGAGGGGCGATGCCCGCTGTTACCGTCGAGAACGTTCTTGCCCTGCCGCGGGTGCCCGGCCCGGACGCGGCTACCGACCATCCGCGGCCTCTGCGCTCGGTCACCACGGCGCCTCGAGGATTCGAGGGCGAGGGCTTCCCCGTCCGCCGCGCCTTCGCTGGGGTGGACCTGGCCACGCTTGATCCGTTCATCCATATGGATCAGATGGGTGAGGTGGAGTACGCTCCCGGCGAGCCGAAGGGCACCGCGTGGCACCCGCACCGCGGCTTCGAAACCGTCACATACATGATCGATGGCGAATTCGCGCATTCGGACTCCAACGGCGGCGGCGGGCTCATTACCAACGGCGACACCCAGTGGATGACCGCGGGTGCCGGAATCCTGCACATCGAGGCCCCGCCGGAGCATCTGGTGGCGAGCGGCGGACTGTTCCACGGCTTCCAGCTGTGGGTGAATCTGCCGCGTGCGCTGAAGTTCGCGCCGCCGCGTTACCAGGACATCCGCAGCGGCAACGTGGCCTTGCTTTCCTCGGCGGACGGCGGCGCGTTGATCCGGGTCATCGCCGGCGAGATCGCCGGTTACTCGGGACCCGGCAGCACGCACACGCCGATTGCGCTCGTCCACGCCACGATCAGTCCCGGCGCCTCACTTACCCTGCCCTGGCGGCCCGATTTCAACGCGCTCGGTTACGTCCTGTCCGGCCGCGGCACGGTTGGCGGGCAGGCGCGGCCGATCGACGGTGGCCAACTCGCCGTCTTCGGGCCAGGCGACACGATCAACTTCACCGCGCATACCCGCCAGGACGGCCGAAACGACTCACTTGACGTGCTGCTACTCGGCGGGCGGCCGATCCGCGAACCGGTCGCCGCCTACGGGCCCTTCGTGATGAACACCCGGGCCGAACTCGCCGAGGCCTTCCAGGACTACCAGGCGGGCCGTCTCGGCAGCATCCCAGCCGCCCGCGCGAGCCAGCCCAGCTGACTCGGATTCCATGATCCTGGTACCTGGCCGGTGAATAGCGCGGGTCAGGCACCAGGATCACGAAGGTGACTGGAGCACCAGGTGCCGGCGCCACCTGCGGAGCTTGTGCCACACCGCACCACGCGCACCCGGTACGGCGGGCCCAGCGTCACACCACACCACGCGCACCAGGTGCCGGCGCCACCTGCGGAGCTTGTGCCACACCGCACCACGCGCACCCGGTGTCGGCGTCACCTGCTGAGGGTGCCACACCGCACCGCCGTATGGTGCCCTGATCTGTTAGCTCAGCAGTCGCGTCGCGCTTACTAACTAGCGATTTTGCGACACCACCATTGTCTTCCTTGATGATGTCGTATTTTCGCTAGACGCACGCTCGTGCTGCGGCGATGCTTGACGTCATGTACACAGACGTGGACCGGTGCGTGCGGGCCGTGCAGTCGAAGGACGCCCGGTTCGACGGGTGGTTCTTCATCGCGGTGATCACCACGGGAATCTACTGCAGGCCAAGCTGCCCGGTGGTGCCGCCCAAGACCAAGAATATGCGCTTCTATCCGAGCGCGGCCGCGGCGCAACAGGCCGGATTCCGTGCCTGCAAGCGGTGCAGGCCCGACGCGAGCCCCGGATCCCCGCAGTGGAACGAACGCGCCGACGTCGTCGCCCGCGCGATGCGGCTGATCGCCGATGGCGTGGTCGACCGCGACGGGGTCCCTGGCCTCGCCGCACGGCTCGGTTACAGCACCAGGCAGCTCGAGCGGCAACTGCTCGCGGAGCTAGGCGCGGGTCCGCTGGCGCTCGCGCGCGCGCAGCGGGCCCAGACGGCCCGGCTGCTGATCGAGACGACGTCCCTGCCCATGGGTGACGTCGCTCTCGCCGCGGGATTCGCGAGCATCAGGGCGTTCAACGACACCGTGCGCGAGGTCTTCGCGCTCGCACCCACTGACCTGCGGCGCCGGGCCGCCCGCGGCAACCCCGCAGCTGCTCCCGAGGCCCTGTCGCTGCGTCTGCCGGTGCGTGCGCCGCTGTTCCCGGACAACCTGTTCGGGCATCTCGCTGCGACCGCGGTGCCTGGGGTGGAGGAATGGCGCGACGGGGCCTACCGGCGCACGCTACGGCTGCCCCACGGCCATGGCGTCGTCACGCTGCGACCGCTGACTGACCACATCGCCTGCCAGCTCGCCCTGTCCGATCTGCGGGACCTGGCGATCGCGATCAGCCGCTGCAGGCGGCTCCTCGACCTCGATGCCGACCCGGTCGCCGTCGGCGATCTGCTCGGCTGCGATCCGGTGCTTGCCCCGCTCGTGGACAAGGCACCCGGGCGCCGGGTTCCGCGCACGGTCGACGCCGCCGAGTTCGCCGTGCGGGCGGTACTCGGGCAGCAGGTGTCCACCTTGGCGGCGCGTACGCACGCCGGCCGGCTGGCGGCCGCGCATGGCGAACACGTCACCGATTCGGCCGGCGGGCTGACACATCTGTTCCCAGCGGCGGAAACCCTCGCGACGCTCGATCCGGCCACGCTCGCCCTGCCGCGGACGCGCCGGCACACCCTGCTCACCCTCACAAGCGCACTCGCGGGCGGACAGATCGACCTCGGGGTGGGCAGTGACTGGCAGCGCGCACGCGAACAGCTCGCCGCGCTGCCCGGCGTGGGCCCGTGGACCGTCGAGACGATCGCGATGCGAGCGCTCGGCGACCCTGACGCATTCACCGCGACAGACCTTGGCGTCCGCCTCGCCGCCCGCGAACTCGGCTTGCCGGCCGCGCCAGCGGCGCTGACCCGGCACGCCGCCGCCTGGCGGCCGTGGCGCGCATACGCCGTGCAGTATTTGTGGGCCACCGCAGGCCACGCGATCAACCGCATGCCAGCACCAGCGAGCCCCGGCGGCTCAACCGAGGCACGACACGACACGACACGAGACGAAGGGATCTTCAAATGATCGCGACCACGATGGCACCCCGGCGGGCGCACGCCGTAATGGACAGCCCGGTCGGACCGCTCACCCTGGTGATGGCCGACGGCGTCCTCACCGGCCTCTATATGGACGTGGCGGAGCGTATGCCGCGTCCAGAGATCTGCGGTGACGGTGCGGCGGAAACTGACGCGCGGTTCGCGGCGCCCGCCAGCCAGTTGCGCGACTACTTCGCCGGCCGGCGCACCGAGTTCGACCTGCAGGTCGGCCTCGAGGGAACCCCGTTCCAGCGGCGGGTCTGGGCCGCATTGCAGGAGATTCCCTTTGGCGAGACGATCTCCTACGGTGAGCTGGCCCACCGGATAGGGCAGCGCACCGCCGCCAGGGCGGTTGGCCTGGCGAACGGGCGCAACCCGATCAGCATCATCGTGCCCTGCCATCGCGTCATCGGCGCCGACGGCAGCCTCACCGGATATGGGGGTGGCTTGGCGCGCAAGCAGCACCTGCTCGCTTTCGAGCGCGACGTCATGGCAGCGGGCCCGCTGCACTCGGTTTCATGAGGGGCGCGGCTGGCGGGCGTTGACGGCTTCGAACTCCCCGCCAACGGTGACCGCGATCATGGTATCTGTGGTCGCGCGGTGGAGCCACCGCCCGTTTTCCGCCCCACCGTGAGCGCCTCGCGACCGAGTTGCGCCCAATCCAGCTGTGCCCGCGGCGCAGGGACGCCAGGGCGGTCGCGTGGGACCCGCACACGCAGCGCCCGCGGTCGGATGGTGCAGCGTACCGGCGTTGGCATCAAAATCGACTCACCATCTATCCCGACCGGGATGGCGGGTGCATCGGATTCGATGACGACCTCGTGTGCGCTGAACATCACCAGTTCGCGTGACCGCTGCGCGCCGCGCAGCAGACCGGCCGCCTGGCCCGCGGACTGGACGGTAACGCCGACGACGCCGAGGACCCCCCGGTCGAGCCGCACCCGCCGGCCGAGGCCGGCGATGTCACCCGTCCCGTAGGGATTGTTGCTCACCAGCACCGCCTGCGGCCCGTCGAGTGTCACCTTGCCGTCGACCCGGACCACCAGATGTGCTCCCTTGTGCCCGCCGAGCAGATCGGGAAGCATCTGCAGCGCGGTGCCGACCTTGTCGTCGCGGTAGGCGGGGCTCTGCACAACCTCGGCGTAGGCGCCGAACGACGCGTTGTTGACGAACGTGCGGCCCGAGATCAGGCCCAGGTCGATGCGGAGTTCCACCCCATCGGTGAGGGCGTCGAGGCAGCTGGCGGGGTCGTCACGGTCCAGGCCGAGATCGAGGGCGAAATGGTTGCGGGTCCCTGCGGAAATGACCACCATCGGGATGTCGCGCTCGGCGGCGACGCCCGCGACGAGGGCCTGTGTCCCGTCTCCGCCAGCGACGCCGAGCAGATCGGCTCCACGGTCCACCGCCCGCCGTGCCAGCGCTGCCACGTCGATGATGTCGTCTGCGCCGGAACCTTCGAGTAGTACCACCTCTGCGCCGAGCGCGGCTGCCTTGTCCTTGAGCCCGAACTTCCCGACCTTTCCGCCGCCTGATCGTGGATTCATGATCAAAAAAGGCTGCTGCGGCGGCGTCGCGGCATACTCGACTGGTTTGGCCGAGATCTGGCCGCCGCGCAGTGCCGCGCGCCCGGCCACGACGGCACCCGCCGCGAGCACAATGCCGAGCGCCACATCCCAGAGCAATCCGAGGAAGATGTACGCGACGATCACGAGCACGGGCGCGGCGACGAGCAGGACGAACGCGAGCCAGCGCTGGACGCCGCGGTGGGCGACGAACCACCAGGCCGCCGAGATGGTGACGGCCAGGCCGACGAAGCCAAGGAGCAGCGCGGTGATGCTTCTCAGACCACCGAACACCAGGATCACCGCCACCGCGGCAAAGGCGGCGGCAAAGGCCAGCCTGGCCAGCCAGCGCTGGCCACGGGTGGCTCGGATCGGCCGTTCACCGGTCCCGTGGGGCCCCCCGGTTCCGTGCACCCCGCCGGTTCCCTGCGCCCCGCCGGTTCCCCGCGCCCCGCCGGTCCCCTGCGCCCCGCCGCTCCCCCGCGCCCCGCCAGCGAGGTCGGCGCCGCCGTGCGGCGGGTCGTCGCCGCGCGCGCCCACCTTGTCGGCCTTGCGCGCCATGTACGCCCCTTCGTCCCCCTGCAATGGCTGCACCTCGAGCGACTTTGCTCCCATTCATAGTGAAACCGATCGAGGGGCGGGAGCGGTTCACCCTGGCCGGGTGAAGACGACCCCTAGGCTGCGAGCCGACCGTATCGGCGAACCAGCATGATCCCGAACGGCGGCGCGGTGTGGCGCCCGGTGTGCGGGAGCGTCGGCCGCCGCCCGTCCCCCGCGGCTCGGCACACCACTACCGCGTTGGAGGGCGCCCAACCGGGCGGGGGCCACCCTGCCCCATTTGGAGCGGTGCCCCGCGGGCAGGGTGAACGCGGGCAGGGTGAAGTCGCCGCGGCACGGGGATCCCATAACCACGGCGTCAGCGCCTGGCCGGCGAGTTGCCAGCCACGCGGCCCGGACACGTGGGGAAAGGGGGTGAGTCGGGTTGAGCGGCTCGGCGGGCTTTGTGATCGCAGCTACCGCGGGTGGGTACGCGCTGATGTCCCGGCGACTCGAACGCACCTTTGTATCCGCGCCCATGGTGTTCGTCGCGGTGGGTCTCGCGCTTGGACCGCTCGGTTTCGACTTCATCTCCATCGCTCATGAGACAAGTGGCATCCGCGAACTGACGGAGTCGGCGCTCGCGCTGCTCCTGTTCACCGACGCGCTCGCCATCCAGGCGACGGCACTGCGCCGCGACGAGTTCCTCCCGGCCCGGTTGCTGGGGGCCGGGCTACCGCTGACGATCGCGTTCGGCTGGCTGCTCGCCTGGCCCCTGCTGCCCGGGCTCTCCCGCTGGGACCTTGCCCTGGCCGGCGTCATCCTGGCACCAACAGACGCGGCGCTCGGGCAGCCGGCGATCGCAAACGACGCCGTGCCCGCGCTGGTGCGCGAAGGCCTCAACGTGGAGAGCGGCCTGAACGACGGTATGGCGCTGCCGTTCTTCGTGATCTTTCTTGCGGCAGCGGCGGGGCACGCCACGGCCCACTCGGAAGCCAGCGTTTTCGGCCGTGCGCTGATCGCGAGCGCCGCGATCGGCGCGCTCATCGGATGGGGCGGCGGTCGCCTGCTGACCAGGTCGCGCGCTGCGGGCTGGTCCGGGCCGGGCTGGCAGCAGATCTTCGTCATCGCCGTCGTCGTGGCAGCGTACTGCGCCTGCCTGACGCTCGACGGCAGTGGCTTCATCGGTGCCTGGGTGGCGGGGCTCGCCTTCGGCGGGAGCCTGCGCCGTGAGCCCGCGCCGCGGCAGGCAGACGTCAGGGCAACCGGCCGACTCGCCGAGCAACTGGCCGACCTGCTCAGCTCGCTGAGCTTCTTCGTCTTCGGCGCCGCGCTCCTAGGTCCGGCGCTGCAGCACTTTGCCTGGCACGACCTCGCCTACGCGGCGGCGAGCCTCACCGTCGTCCGCATGCTGCCTGTCTCGCTCGCTTTGCTCGGCAGCAGATTGCGCCCCCCGACCGTCGGCTACATCGGCTGGTTTGGCCCGCGCGGGCTCGCTTCCATCGTGCTCGGCCTGCTCGTGCTTGAGGAGCACATCCCCGGTGGCCTGGCGCTCGCCAACGTCATCGCGCTCACCGTGGGCCTCAGCGTGCTCGCACACGGCATCACCGCGACGCCGCTCGCGGACAGGTACGCCCGGTGGTACGTCGCGGCGGCCGCCCGCACGCCACGCCTCAGGGAAAGCGCCGCCGTGCAGACCCGCGAGGGCCACACAAGCACTGAACCCCATGGCGGGACGCGGGAGACTCCCGGCACTGGCTGAGTCCCCGGCTCGCTGGCATGGGGGCATCGGTGCAAGCACGTCAATCAGGCACGCCGCGAACCGGTCGCTGACCGACTCGCGGCGTTACAATTCGGCATGCGGAAGTGGCGACCGCGCGGAAGGAACTGGTTCGCGGTCGCCGCCCTGGCGGTCGTGCTGGTCAGTCTGCTGCCGCCCGCGGCTGACTACGCGCGACGGTACGTGTTCGCCGAATCTCTCCAGTTCAGCCTCTTCGCCATCGTGGTGCCCGCGCTGTTCGTGCTCGGGGCGCCGTGGCGGCTGACTGGCCTGTCCCACGGCGAGGGCGCAGAGGTGACGTACCTGGCCACCGGTCGCGGCGCTCCGGCAGACCGGCTCGCGATGTCGCGGTTGCATCACCCCGCCTTCGTCCGTGCCTCGGTGTTCCTGGCATTCTTCGCGGTCGCGTCCATCGTGTGGCGGTTGCCCGTTGCCGTGGACGCGCTGGCGCGGCACCCTGCCCTGGCGCTGGCCGAAATGGCTTCGCTGCTCGTAGCGGGGACCGGACTATGGCTCGAGATCATCGAGTCACCACCGTTCATGCCGCGGATTCCGCGCCCACAGCGCGCGCTTGTCGCGGCGAGCGCCATGTGGATCACCTGGATCCTCGCTTACATCCTCGGGTTCTCCCGCGTCGCGTGGTTCAGCGCCTACATCCACGTGGCGGGCGGCGGCCTGAGCGCCGTGGCCGACCAGGAGGCCGCGACGATAACGATATGGGCAGTAGCCGGCATCTGCTTCATCCCTGTCGTCTACGGGACGATGATGGTCTGGCTCACTGACAGTGACGATCCAGACGACGAACTACGGCGGATCGTCGGCGGCGGGCGGCGCCGTGTCGGCGTCAGGGGCTGGGATCGGCCGTCCCGCGCAGAATCGGACCGGCCGTAAGGCGCGAACTCCGGCCGGCCGTCCCGCGGCGGTGGCGCGCCCGCCGCCGGAACGAGTACGGGCCGCCGGCGGTCCAGACGCTACATTCTGCAGGGGAGGGCGTGATGGCTGCCAGCGAGGAGAGCGAGAAGGCACGACGCGAGAAGAAGATGGCCGCCGAGGCTTCGGCGGAACTGGTCGAGGACGGAATGACGGTCGGTCTCGGCACTGGTTCGACCGTGGCCTTTTTGCTGCCCGCCCTGGCCAAGCGCGGGCTTTCGTTGCGCTGCGTATCTACCTCGCCCCGGACCGAGCAAGTGGCACGCCGGCTCGGTCTGCACGTGGAGCCGTTCTCTTCGATCGAACGCTTCGACATCACGATCGACGGCGCTGACCAGGTCGCGCCGGACGGATGGCTGATCAAGGGCGGCGGCGCCGCGCATACCCGTGAGAAGATCGTCGCCGTCTCCGCGGACCGTTTCGTGGTCATCGTCGACTCGAGGAAGACCGTGCGGGCACTGCGCCCTCCGGTGCCGCTCGAGCTCATCGAGTTCGGGCTCGCCTCCACCTTGCGTCGCCTCGGCAGCGCGAAGCTCCGCGACGTGCCGAGGAGCCCGGACGGCGGGGTCATCGCCGACTACACCGGCGAGTTCACCGACCCGCAAGCACTTGCCGCCCGGCTATCTGGGACACCCGGCGTCGTGGATCACGGGCTCTTCCCGGCCCGGCTGGTGACGACTGTGCTGGTAGGACGGGGCGAGTCGGTCGAGGCCATCACCATCAGCCACGCCGGGCACTGACGCAGCCAGCCATGCCGGGCATCGCGGAGGGGGCTACACAGCACCCGTTACCCGGCCACGGACCGGCCGTTAGCACGAGCGAGCGTGCCACCTCGACCCGGCCCGTGCGGGTAGCTACTTCTTCAGCGCGCGGTAGCGCCTGATCAGGGCATTGGTCGACGAGTCGTGGGTGAGGTCGGGTTCGGTTTCGCTCGCGAGCTCGGGGATGATCTGCTTGGCAAGCACCTTGCCGAGCTCGACACCCCACTGGTCGAACGAGTCGATGTCCCAGATGGCACCTTGGGTGAAGACGCTGTGTTCATAGAGCGCGACCAGCGAGCCGAGCAGCCGCGGCGTCAGCTTCTCGGCGAGGAGCACGTTGGTCGGCCGGTTCCCCGCCATCACGCGATGCGGCACGACGACGGCCGGCGTTCCCTCCGCCCGGACCTCCTCCTCGGTCTTGCCGAAGGCAAGCGCCTGCGCTTGGGCGAAGACATTCGAGGAGAGGATGTCGTGATGGTCACGCAGCGGGTTGAGCGTCTTGCCGAACCCGATGAGGTCGACCGGAATCAGCTTGGTGCCCTGGTGGATGAGTTGGTAGAAGCTGTGCTGGCCGTTGGTGCCTGGTTCGCCCCAGTAGACCGCACCCGTCTCGTAGTCCACCGGCCTGCCATCGAGCGTGACGTGCTTGCCGTTGGACTCCATGGTCAGCTGCTGCAGGTAGGCGGGAAAACGCTTCAGGTACTGCTCGTAGGGCAGCACGCCGACGGTCTGGGCGCCGAAGAAATCCCCGTACCAGACCGCGAGCAAGCCCATCAGGACCGGCAGGTTCGTGGCCAGCGGCGCGGTGCGGAAATGCTCATCCATATCGTGGAACCCCGCCAGCATCTCGCGGAAGTTCGCGGGCCCGATGGCAACCATCGTCGATAGGCCAATGGCCGAATCCATTGAGTAACGGCCGCCAACCCAATCCCAGAAGCCGAACATATTCGCCGTGTCAATGCCGAACTCGGCGACCCGCCCGGCATTGGTCGACACGGCCACGAAATGCCTGGCGACAGCCTTCTCGTCGGCGAGCTCGCCGACCACCCAATCGCGGGCCGACGTGGCGTTGGTAATGGTCTCGAGCGTGCCGAATGTCTTGGACGAGATGATGAACAGGGTCTCCTCTGCGGACAGGTCCCTGGTCGCCTCGACGAAGTCGGTCGAGTCGACATTGGAGACGAACCTGAAGGTCATGTCACGCCGCGAGTAATGACGGAGCGCCTCGTAGGCCATCACCGGCCCAAGATCGGAGCCGCCGATCCCGATGTTGATGACGTTCCTTATCGGCTTGCCGGTATGGCCCGTCCACCGCCCGGACCGCACCGATTCCGCGAAATCGCTCATCCGGTCGAGAACAGTATTGACCTCCTCGACGACGTCCACCCCGTCGACCACGAGCGCGGTCCCCCTCGGCATCCGCAGCGCAATGTGCAGCGCTGGCCGGTCTTCCGACACGTTGATGTGCTCGCCGCTGAACATCGCCTCGCGCCGCTGCGCGAACCCTGATTCCTCGGCGAGGTCCACGAGTAGCCGCATGGTCTGGTCGGTGACCCGGTTCTTCGAGTAGTCCAGGTACAGGCCGGCCGCCTCAGCCACCAGTCGCTCACCGCGCGTCGGGTCCGCCGCGAACAGGTCTCTGAGATGCCGGCCGGCAATCTCGGCGTGATGCCGCTCAAGCGCCTGGTAGGCAGGCCGGCCTCGAAGTGGGGTTACGGACATGGTGAGTGTCTCCGATCAGTCGGGCGGTACGTGGCTGGCGGCCCAGGCGAGCACCAGACGCCTAGCATCGATCCTCGCCGTCAGCTCCCGCCACGCTTCAACGAATGATTTCGCACTCGGCCCCTGCGTGCGCAGCAGCTCGCCACCAGGCCACTGCCTTCAGTGGGGCGCATGGTGCGAATCGGGCGAATGGTAGTGGGGCCGGGTGATTCGACTGCCGCTAGATCGGGTGGTACCAGTGGTGCGAATGGGCCGGTGGTCCTAGGCGGCGCTGTTTCCGGGATCGACGTCATGCTCGCGGAGCAGGGCCCGCAGGCGACTGACCTCGGCGCGCAGCCGCTCCGCCTCGTTGCCTCCCGATACGATGTCGGCCTCGCCGGAACCCGCCTGGCCGGAACCCGCCTG
>DATIYI010000318.1:0-3900 GCA_035517695.1 Streptosporangiaceae bacterium | reverse complement strand
CAGGGATTTGACTGGCGCTTGATCCCTCACGCGCGTGTTGGCGGCTGCATACCTCTTGAGCTGCACCCGTCCCATACGTCTATCAGCGATACCTGCCTTAAGCCGCAGGTCGCGGTGTCATCCGTGCGCCAGCGTCGCGATGAAGGTGCAGGTCAGGCAGGGACGGCAAGTCACTCCAGAGGAGCCGCACCCGTCGCGACCTCAACAACGCATATCGCGTGCGAGGCCGCTCGCGCAGGGCGACAGCAAGCTGATGACGCAGCATCAGGATCTCGGCGTCCTTCCGCCACGCCTCCCGCCGCGACAAGCCCAGCACCGACACGGCACGAGTGACAATGAGGAAGATCAGCTTCAAGCCCACAAGCCGAAAATCATCGCCCGGTCGCCCGAGACCGGCTACCAGCCGCCACGCGTGGGCACTGGACCCTACGGTCTCCTCGGCGCATATGCCCAGGTGGCATGCATTTTCGGCACCCACAGCATGAGGCGTTCTGGGCAGCCGCACGGAAAGCGCTCGGTGACTCGCCTGGCACCAGAAATAGCTCCAATTCCGCAGTCCGGAAAACGCGGGGCGGCCCATCGCTGACCCACGGACGCTTCACCAGGAGGGCAGCATCAGGACACAAATTCCAGGATATGGATTACTCCACATTCGTCTCCTGCAGCAATTACCAACCGATTTTTTTTGGTGTCGGTCAGACCCGATTCCGCGAGTAGCGCGCGGTAGTGATCTCCAAGTGTGCGGATGATCTTTAGTGGTGTCGTTTCCGGTGTGCGGGCAGGCTGGGGGCCCGGGTGTCGCGCCGGGTTCGCGGGTTCCAGGTTCCGGGGTTGGGGCGGCGTGGTCCGTGCGGTCAGGGCATCGCGGGCAGGGCACGCAGCCGGGCGAGGACCTCGGCGAGCAGGTGCTGGCCAGGCGGCAGCCGCAGGATCAGCTGCCGTCCGTGGCGGACCAGTCGCCCTGGCACGGCGATCAGCCGGCGCCGCAGGGTGGCGATCATGGCCTTGCCGCCGCGGACTCCGCGACCGTCCAGGATGGCCTGGCCGCGGGTGGCGGCGGTGAGCTGGTGCAGCCAGCCAGCCATCGATGCGGCGAGCAGCGCACCCCACATCCAGGCAATATTCACCCGGTGGTATCCCGAGGGGAGATGCCGGAGGGCGGCGCCGTGCTTGCTGTCGCGGAAGACGTTCTCGATGGTGGTGCGGTGCCGGTACCAGTGCTCCACGGCGGCGGCCTTATCCGGGGCGGAGACGTCCAGGCTGGTCAGGATGAAGGAATAGCAGTAGATGGCGCCGGCCTTCGCCAGCTCGGGGAACGGCAGTGCCCGCTGGGCGGGGTGCAGGGTGCGGCGGCGCGGCGACCGCGGGTCAGCGGAGACCTGCGCCGGGTCTAGCCGGACCCGGCGGACCAGCAGGAACGTGTTCGCCGGCCACCAGTCCGGCCGGTAATCGGCCACGGCGACCCGGGCATGCTCCATATCGATCGCATCGGCCCGGTCGTCCTCGGCGATGCCGTTCAGCAGCCGCCACAGGGGCGCGATCCGCTTCGCGCCGATCGCGAACGCGATGTGCTCGTCGTGGGCGGCGCGGGCCAGCTGCCCGGCGAAGTAGCCCGCGTCGGCGCGCATGGCCACCTGGCCGCTGGCACGAGCGCGCTGCGGCAGGCAGGCCAGCGCACGGCGCAGCAGCCCGGCCGCGGTAGCCCGCGGGTCGCGTTCCGCCCCGCCCTGGCCATGTCGCTGAACAACCTGTCGCTCCGGCTGGCCGACCTGGGCCGGCCAGAAGACGCGCTGACCGCGATCGACGAAGCCGTCACCATCCGCCGGGAACTGGCCGCAGCCCGCCCGGACGCGTTCCGGCCCGGCCTGGCCAACTCGCTGAACAACCTGTCGGCCCGGCTGGCCGACCTGGGCCGGCCAGAGGACGCGCTGACCGCGATCGACGAAGCCACCCGCACCTACCGGGAGCTGGCCGCGGCCCGCCCGGACGCGTTCCGGCCCGCCCTGGCCATGTCGCTGAACAACCTGTCAAACCAGCTGGCCGGCCTGGGCCGGCCAGAAGACGCGCTGACCGCGATCGACGAAGCCGTCACCATCCGCCGGGAGCTGGCCGCCAGGTGGCCTGATGCCTACCACCACGAGCTGGAACAGTCATTGCGAGCTGCTGCCCGGCTTGAGCACGGCGAGGACCTTAACGACGCATCCCCGCGGCGGCCTGAGCAGTGATAACAGTCTGTTACCACTGCTTCCGGCCTTCGTGGCACCCAAACCCACCCGGTGAGCCGGATCGGATCCAGGCGGGCGTCCATGCCGGGCCGGAACGCCCGCAGAGGTAGATGCGGGACCAGAAAAGCGGGCAGAGCGCCAGGCGGTCGTCCGCGCCGAGGGACTGTTCGCCGCGGGCAACGTGGTCGCGCTGCACCCGGCCATTCCCGGTGCCGAAGCGGCGTCGTGACCACCCTCACCGCGACCGCCGCCGCCGCGGCGCCCATGCTCACCACGGCCGCCCCCGCGCCCGTCCGTCACCGCCAGACGCAGGAGGACCACACCATGACCACCCACGACCGAGACCGGCTCACTGGACAAGGCACTGCGGGCACTGAAGCTCTCAGGGATGCTCGCCACCATCGGCGTGCGCCTGGCCCAGGCCCGCGGCGGGGAGCTCGGCCACATCGAGTTCCTCCAGGTCCTCTGCGAGGACGAGCGTGTCGTTATCCGAGGTCCCACACCAACGTCGCTGACGTCGGCATGATCTGCGGGCATGGGGGTGCAACGTAATCACGCCGACGTCGGCCAGGTGCCAGTGGCCGAACTACTCAGGCTGCGCCGCCAGCTCCAGGAACACGGCATCGAGACGGCTAACTGACGATGCCGCCGCTCAAGCTGGAGCTGCCGCCGCTTCCCGGCAAGCCGGCTCGCTGCGAGGAAGTCAAGGTGGCCTGGCGGTACCTGGCAGGCGCGCACAAGAGCGTGTCCGCCCTATTTGACGCCCTCCATGTTCTCCGCGTGCAAGAGCAGCAGGCAAAGAACAAAGGTGCCCGGGGCCGGCTGTCACAAGATCAGCAGGACCTGCTGCGTGCCGCCCTGGGTTTCACCTCCAGCGGCCTCGACGCGTGCCTCCGGCGGCTGCTGCGCGACGCGCTGCCCGCTCTGGTCGATGGCAATAAGCTGGCCGAAAAAAAGTTCAAGCAGGTAACTAGTACGAAGCTTGACGAGAAGGTGCCGAAGGAACTGCGCGAGGCGATCCTCAACCGCGACACCCGCCAGATGATCGGCCTTTACGCCGCCGACCTCGCACACTCCAGCCTGCAGGACACGAGCGAGCTGACATCGGTCCGGGACGCCATCGGAATTACGCACAGCCAGCTACACGATAACCGGATCGACAAGCTCGATAGCTTCTTCGCTGCACGCAATGAAATCGTCCATGAACTCGACTACATCGAGTCGACCGGGCGCGGCATTCCGTCGCGTCGCGTCCGGGAGCAGGCCGCTGTCCGAGAGCAGTGCAGCGAAGTCTTCGTGCTGGCCGCAGACCTCATGTTCACTACAGCGGACAACCTCAGACGACTCCGCGCCAGCCGCAGCAAGCACAGCTGATCTCAAGGCTGGAACCCTCCCCGATGCAGGCCCGCCAGCACCCGTCCTTCCACCTTTACTGACATATCAGCAACGTCACTAGCAGCACAAACGCCGCGTCAGCAAGCTCGAAACCCTGATAAGTCGATGACTTCGCGATGCGCGAGCTTACCCCCGCCTAGATGATTGATTCCCAACTCGGGCTGGTGCGGCGTGTCGGGTTGATCATGAAACGGGAGGAGGGCATCCATGGTCGCTCGTGACCGCAGACCTGGAAACCCTCCTGACCGCACTTTACGTGCTGATCGACGATCACGTGATT
>DATIYI010000317.1:0-2139 GCA_035517695.1 Streptosporangiaceae bacterium | reverse complement strand
CACTACGCGGACACCCCCAGCGGCCTGGCGTCCGCCGTGACCAACGGGCCGCTGACAGCGCTGGCCAACGGCGGCGTCTACGCCTACGGCTCGTCGAGCACCTTCCCGTCCAACAGCTACAACGCGTCGAACTACTGGGTCGACGTCGTGTACACGCCTTAGGCGGCTTGGGTGCTGATCTTCGGGGCCGAGACGGGTGAAGTGACCAGAACGTGGCGGCAAAGCGGGCTAGTCACCCCCGAATGAGTGTCGTCTCAAGGATCGTGTTTCTCGCAGATTGTGACCGGGTTTGCGGAAGATTCTGAATTGTCGGCAGCGCCCGGCCCGGAAGTCAACCGGTCAGGCTGTCTTTCCGGGTTCCCAGTGAAGGGCGGTTTTAAGAGCTAGCATGTGAACCTCCCAACCGGGCGCCGCGCTTTATACCAGCCATGCGGAAGAGAGAGTTCCTCATGTCCAACTCACCACGCCAGGCCTTTTGGCCACGCAGGCATCCCTGGGTCTGGATCGCGCTATGGGCGGTCGTGGCATTGTCCGTCGTGTTAGCTGTCAGGCCGTTTACCGGCGCCGGCACGCCCGGCTCAGTCTCCGATGTCGCAAATGCCAGGGATGCGGCAGCCACCGCGCAAGCCAGTCCTTCCCCGATCGCCTCAGGCACCAGCACCGCCTCGCCCGCTCCCTCGCCCTCCCCGTCGCCCTTGCAGCCGACGAGCCCGTCCTCGGTTGCCACCTGGACGGCAGGGCCAGGCGGCGCGGCTCTCGGCTCGGTATCTCAGCAGCTCGGCGACGTAGCGATGGCGCATGGCCTCGGCCAGTTCGTCGAAATGAAAATGGCCTGCGGCAAGCTCGCCGCCGCCGTGACGACTGCCGAAGCAGGCCCCGCGATCCCAGACGCCCCGATGCAGCTGGGGTACCACGGGGCGCTCGGCATGTTCACGACCGCCGCCGCGGACTGCCAGGCGGCCATCACCTACAAGCCAGACGGAGATGAATACGTGCAGACGCAAGAGAACACGACGATCCTCAACCAGGCAACGTCGGCGCTCACCACCGGCTCCAAAGACCTCTACATGGCCACTTATCACATCAGGCATCCCTGACGGCTTGGTCGCTGGCTCGGATAAAAGAAGACGCCCGCCCATGCAGCGAACGCATGGCGGGCGACGGGCATTCAGCCGAAGCGGTGACATCGGCGACAATGTCGGGCTGCAGAATTACGCGCTCGTCCACCAGCAGGCCCGGCGCGGGCCCTAATTGCATCCACACGGAGCAGCAGATGAAGCCCTTCGCTCTCGCCGCCGCAGCTGGCGCTATCGTCGCGCTGGCCGCCTGCAGCAACTCCGCTGCGACATCAGCAGGGCCGTCGAGGAACGCCACCGGCACGACCTCCGCCGCCGGCCGCCCGGCGGCCCTGGTCAGCTGTCCCCGGCAGTACGACGCCTGGCGGCGCGGTCCCGCGAAGAAGCTCGTAGCCGCGCTGCAAACCCTGGACACCGCGGGCGCCACCGGGGACAGCGCTGTGCCAACGACCGCCCTGAAGAAGGCCGCGCCCACCATCGCCAGCGCTGCCCGCTACCCGATACCAGCATGCGCTGACCCGAAGGGGTACTGGACAGCTTTGCTGATGCACGTGAATGCCGCCGCGGGCAGCGCAGCGTCGCCGTCCGGGCGGGCATCAGTCACGCTGGCGCTGAAGGGCGTGCCGAAGCTCGAAGAAGAACTGAGCGCTGAGCTCAAGCGCATCACTGGGGCGTAGAGACCACGGCGTAGTCACTGGGGCGCGGTCTCGACGACGAAGATCGCAAGGGTCGCAACGCTGGGCAGAATTAAGCCCTCGGACTCCGGTGGCAGCAGTCATGACGTACATGGACTGACCGGCTAGGAAGCTTGGATGGGTGCGGCTCGTTTCGAGTGAGACACCCCATGGCATTTCTTGTCAAGAGAGCTCCCGGGAATTCCTTTCCGATCATGATTCTGGTGGGCATGCTGATGGCCGCCCGATGATCGCTGCGGGAGTGCAGCGTGGGCGGAGGGGGTGCGGGGCAGAGGGGTCTATGCGGCGGCTGGCTGGCTGCGATGTCCCCGGGCGGTGTGCTCGTCGTAGACGGTGCCGGTCTTGACGCAGCCGTGCAGGATGCCGGC
>DATIYI010000316.1:0-18742 GCA_035517695.1 Streptosporangiaceae bacterium | reverse complement strand
TGCGCCGATCCTGGCGTTCAACTCCAGCCGGTTCCTGGGACTGCGCAAACCCGGCGAGGGCTGGCTGAAGGGCGGCCCGCCAGTGACCGGGCCTGTTCAGCAGACCGGGCCGAGGGAGATGGTCGTCGCGCCGGGCTCGGTGATCCTGATCGACGAGGCGTCCATGCTGCCGCTGGATCACATGCTCGCGATCATGCGCAAGGCCACGACGCTGGGCTGCAAGGTCATCGTGGCCGGGGATCAGGAGCAGCTCGCCGCGGTCGAAGGAGGCGGAGCGATGAAGCTCCTGTCTCAGCGGCTGGGCTACGTCAAGCTGACCGAGCCCGTGCGTTTCGACAGCCAATGGGAGCGGGACGCCAGCCTGCGCCTGCGCCAGGGCGACGACACGGTGCTGGAGGAATACGACGCCGAGGGCCGGTTCCGCGGCGGCTCCCCCGACAAGGTCATGGACATGGCAGCCAGGGATTACGTTGCCAACGCGATGAACGGCATCCACACGCGGCTGGTCGCGGCGGACTGGCAGCGGTGCCGGGAGCTGTCGCGGCGGGTGCGCGACGACCTGAAGCACCTGGGCCGGGTGTCGGACGGGCCAGCCGTGACCCTGGCCGAGGGCGCGCAGGCCTCAGCCGGCGACCTGATCGTGTGCCGCAAGAACGACCACGCCAGCGGGCTGGCCAACGGTGACGTGCTGCAGGTGGAGTCCGTGGACGGCGGCCGGGCGGTGCTGCGCAAGGTGGTCGGCCGGGACAGCGAAACCGGCGGCGCGGTGCTGGCTGAAAAAACCATCGGCTACGACCAGTTCGCGGAGATGAACCTGGCATACGCGACCACGGGCCACGCCGCACAGGGTGACACGGTCACGGCGGGCATTGCCCTGGTGACCGGCAACGAGGCGCGTAACTGGCTGTACGTGGCGATGAGCCGGGGAGCTGCCACCAATCATGCCTACGTCGTAACCCGACCGGACACGGCGAACGCGCGGCCGGGCGCGGTCCCCGCTCCCGAGCTGGCCCGGCACAAGCGGGTCGAGCTGGAGCGCCAGGGCCATTTCCGTCCGAAGGCCAGGCCGTCGGAGAGCGAGCGGCATCACATCGCCGTGCTGGCCGACATCCTGCGACGGGACAGCACCGAGGACAGTGCCTCGCAGATCCAGCGGCGCAACCTCGCCAACGCCGACCACCTGGCTGTGCTGCACCAGATCTGGCAGACCGAGACACTGGAGGCGCGCAAGACGGGCTACAAGGCGCTGCTGGCCGAGCTGCTGCCCAAGCAGCACCGGGACGCCGGGGAGGCTCATCAGGCCGAGTGGCTGTTCCGCACCTTCCGGCAGGCCGAGCTGTGCGGGCAAGATCCCCGGCGGCTGACCGCGAGGGCGGTCACGGCGGGCGAGCTGAACAGTGCCCGTGACGTGGCGTCGGTGCTCAGCTACCGGATCCAGGGCTATTTAGCGGGCATGGCTCCCCAGGCCCGGCGGTGGGCCGAGCAGGTGCCGAAGACGAACGACCCGCAGCTGGCCCATTTTCTGACCGAGGCGGCTGCGGCGATGGACGGCCGCAAAGACCGGCTGGGCGAGTTCGCCGCCGACACACGGCCGAGCTGGGCAACGGACGTCCTCGGCGAGGTGCCCGACGAGCCCGCCGGCCGGCAGGAGTGGCAGCGCAAGGCAGCCAGCATCTGCGCCTACCGGGAGATCTATAACTTCGCCCGCGAGGATGAGGCGATCGGCCCGGAACCGTCCTCAGCCAGCCCGGAAAAGCACGCCGCCTGGCTAGAGGCCTTCATGGCGATGAACGCAGCGGGCTCGGAGGATCTGAGCGGGCTGAGCGCTGCGCGCCTGCGTGCCCGCCGGGGCATGTACGAACGGGAGACGGCCTGGGCTCCGCGGTATGCCCGCAACGAGCTTCGGGAGGCGCGCATCGCCCTGCACGATGCCGAGCAGGGCCGGGTGCGCGCCCAGGCGGAGGCCCAGGTCGCGCGTGAGCGCGGTAACGAGGACGCCGCCGCCCTGCACGAACGCATGGGGCGCTCCTATGAGGCACTCGCCGGGCGCTACCGGGACGCCCAGCCAGAGCTCGTGGCGTCGGTCGAGGACTACGACAACTGGCTGACAGTCACCGAGCTGTCACGCCGGATGGCTGTCGCCGCTGACACGGAGCTGCGCCGCCGGTACCCGGACCAGAAAATCGAGCCGCTCAGGTCGGCAGAGCCGCAGCCGGTCACCGAGGCAGAGCACACGGAACTGGTCACCCTGCCCGAGGATCTGTCGCAACCCTACGAGCGGCCACGGTGGCTGCAGGAGCTGGCAGCGGCCAGCCGGGCCTACCGGGAAAGCAGGGCCGAGCGGGAGGCTCAGACTGTCCCGGCTGAGGACGGCGAACTGGAACCTGAAGGCTTCGCGTGGCGTCCGTCCATCGCGCACGAACGTGAAGCCATACTGCAGCCGCCGCCACCCGAGATCGGCCCGGCAGAACTGGTCGCGGCGGCCCAGGCGCAAGCCTCCGGCCCCGAGGCAGGCGACTAGCCTCCCCCGGACGCCGGGCCGGCGCGAAGGCGCATACTGGGAGCCGGGAAGGAGGCGGGCGGCCGTGGAGATCACCTTTCCCGACACGATGCCGGAGGCCATCACGGTTGACAGCCAGACGGCGAGGTTCTTCCTCGAGCGCAATCTGGCCGAGTGGGGCGACGACGGCCCGGTCGCGCTGGCCTGGCGCTGGGCGCTGACCGGCCAGGGCCCGCGGCCGGTCTGCGGAGCGGTATGGTCCGGCCGGATGCCTACCCGCCAGGACCTGGACAGCGAGACGTGGATGGACTCCGGCTGGGGTCACCTGGCGACCTGGGAGGAAGTCACCGCGGCGAAGTTTGTCCTGTGGTGGCTGACGGCCGCGCCCGAGGATGAGGTACCGCAGCGGTTCCGCCGAACGGCGGATGTGCGCCAGGAGAACACCGAGGCGTGGCCTTCCAGTGCCCGGATGAGTGAGGGCTGGTAACTCTGCCAGCTTCCCCGACCCTGCTTGCGCCCGGCCAGTGCTGCACCCAAAGGGAGAAACTAATTGCCTGCGATCAGTTCTGCGGGGACGCTCTCGTCTGCTGAGGCTCGCGCCGTCCTCCGCGAGGCCTGTTCCAGAGCCGGTATTGATGGCACTGAGGCCGAATTAATCAGGCTAGGCGAAAATGCCATCTTTCGCCTAGCGGCGGAGAATGTGATAGTAAGGATTGGCCGCGGCCCTGAAGTTCTCAAGGATGCGGAGAAAGAGGTAGCTGTAGCCTCCTGGCTGCACCGCTTCGCCTTTCCAGCAGCGCAGCCAACTGCCCACGTTCAGCCCATAGTCGTAGAGGGCCGGCCCGTCACCTTCTGGCGCCTGATCGAAGATAGCGGTTTTAAGGCACCGCTTGAAGATCTCGCTCGTGCCCTGCGAGAGCTTCATCGCCTTCCGGTACCGGCGGACCTGCCTTTGCCGAGCTTCAATATCTTCGGACGAGTGGCTGGCCGCATCGCCTCGGCCAGCATCTTGCAGGCTGACGAAAGACAGTTCCTTACTCAGCGGCTGCACCAGCTTCAGAACGACTACATGGGCCTGAACTTCACGCTGCCCGCTGCTGCTGTCCACGGGGACGCTCACCAGAGCAACCTGATCCGCCGGCCAGACGGCACTGCGGTCCTCATCGACTTCGAACGATTTGCGTTCGGTCCGCCCGAGGCCGATCTGGCCATGACAGCGACCGAATACCTGGTCGGATGGCACAGTGACGCGGAATACAAGAATTTCGCCGATACCTATGGATTCGACATCACGAGTTGGGACGGGTTTCCCGTGTTCCGCGCGATCAACGAACTGACGATGACGACCTGGCTCATGCAGAACGTCAGCGAGAGCGATCGTGTGGCGCGGGAATTCCGCACCAGGATGGCATCGCTCCATGATGACAACGCGCCACGTCACTGGAGCCCGTTCTAGTCAGCGACACAGGGCCGGATATCGTTCAGCGACAAGCTCTCCGAAGGCGCGGACGGCGGCATCCGATGCGTAAAGCTCCAGTTCAGCGGACAAGTCGCGGATGTAACGCAGGTACCGCTGGGACTTCAGGCTTCCCGCTAGGCCGATGGCATCTGCCGCAACCTCAGCAGCCCTGCCGGGCTCGCGCTGATGTGCGAAGCTCGCGGCCTGAACGAGCCGGACGAAGGCCAGGGTCCGCGCGTATTCCGGACCGCACAGCTCGATGGCCCGACTGACAAACTGCTGAGCAATGCGAGGGTTCCGAAGATCACGGAAGCAGTGCGCTCCCTCGCCTGCCAGCTCGGCCGCGTCGAAGTAGCCAATCCATTCCGGGTCATCGGCGCTGTTCCTTCGCTCAAAGGACTTCTCGGCCAGAGAGAATGCTCTTGAGCACCGCGCATCGTCACCGTTTCCCGCATAAGCTCGTGCCTCCATGGCAAGGAACAGCGCCATCGTGGTCGCACTCGCTCTGCCCTTCGCCCCTTCCTGTGCAGCCCTGGCTAACTGTACGGCCTGGTCGAAATTTCCCAGATAGGTAGCCTGATGGCTCATATTCGACAGCAGCCGACCGCCCATCATGCGGTCACCTGCCTCTTGAGCCAGCCGGAGCGCCTGAATGAGATACCGCTGGGCAAGGCCGTGGCGGCCCACGTCATATGCAGTCCAGCCAAGCAGCTGAGCTACCTCAGCGGCCGCTGAGAAGAGCTGGCGTCCCACGCTCTCAGTGAATACGCCCTGCAGCAGCGGACGCACATCATGCGAGTAGTATTCCGCGAGGGCAGCGCGGGCGTGGCCTCCTCCGAACTGGAAATCCAGCTTCATGAAGAGCTGCGTCGTCGCGCGTATTGCCCTTACGTCCGACTCACCGACCGATGTTCTCACGTCATCTCTGAGCCGGAGCGGCTCAGCCCGCGACAGGAGCCAGCCAATCATCGGCTGAGACCAAGCACCTGGGGCGATGGCGGATCCTAAGATAAGCCCGTCCTCAACAAGTTCGCGTCTTGCCAGGTCGTGGATGCGCTGCCCGGCGCCTAACCCGTCGCTGGGGTAATCGAGCGTGATCTCCAGTACGGCGGAAGCAGGCGCGTCGCCCATGCCGATGTCGTCCAGCGATAGGCGACTTCCGATCTTGCTGCTGAGAGCGGCTGCGATGAACTGCGCTGTGGCAGGCCGCGGGGCAACGCCGTCCAGCCAGCGACGGACGTCGACATGAGTGCATCGCAAGGCGATGCCGTTCTCCTGGGCGATGGCGCGAACACGTGCGGCTAGACCAGTGTTCGACGAACCTGCCCGGCGCATGGCGTCGGCGAGCCGTGTATTGGGCTCTCTTGGCATTCGCTCCGCCTCCAGCTGCCGTTGCGCAGATAGCGTCGTTCGCCCATTATCGCCCTGGCATCGGGCGGTTATCTGGATATGCTCGATGGCGGTCGCCACCAGCGGCGACTACTCGCGGACATTCACCGCGTCGTTGCCGCAGCCGAAGCCAGCGGGCCTGACGCCAGCGCGGCTGTGCGCTGACGTCGGCAGCAGATACGCGAGCGCTCGAGGCGCACTCCACGATGGTCGGCCCGGCGGCGGCGCTGGTCCTGTCCGGCAGCCGATCGCGGCCTGGCGGCTCTGCGGATTGGATGATCGCCAACACGACTCGATGACTGCCAAGACGTGTGCTCAGGCCAGAAGCACCCGACAATCACCGGCTCCGAGCACCTAGTCACGGTGCCGAGCACGCTGCCAGAACTGTGCGCCGCGCGATTTCCTGACATAGGAGTCCGACGTAGCTAGGCGCTGGAGGTTCCCACGATGACGGGCCTGATGCCGATTGAGCAGGTCACTGACCTGGTTACAGCGCGAATGGATGGCCCTCTCGCTGACCAGGAAGACGTGCACGGCGATGAGGACACGGCTGCAGCTGCGTGGCTGGTTGCCGAGGCTGTTCGCTACCTGAACGATGCGACGGGGACACTCTCGGCCCCGGGTCTGACTGTTCCCTTCACGGCATACGCGGTGGCCGGGGGGCTGGCGGTGGCGATGTCACGGCTTGGCCAGCTCGCCGGGCAGCTGGCGGGCTGGCTGAGTCGGGAACTGGCTGCCGGGCAGCTTGGTGAGAATTCCGGGGACGAGCCAGCGATCACTGTCGGGCGTGCCCGTCGGCACCTGGAGCTGGCTGCTGACGCTGCGCGCCTGCTGGAGCGGGCGATGGGCGAGGCCAGGGACGATATGGCTGGGCTGTGCCGGCCCTCGGCGGACCTTCCTGCTGGCTTGAGCCCGGAGGATCAGGACCGCTGACGTCGGTCAGCCGTGCATGGCGCTGGTGATGAGCTGGGCGGCGTCCCTGTCGGTCACCGCAGTGTTGAGGATTTCCGCGAACGCGTCGCGGTAGAGCTGGATGTCGGGGATGGAGGTGAAGATCGCCTCTCCGGCGAGCAGTTCCACCAGCACCAGCGGTTCGTCGGGTATCTCGTAGATGGCAAAGCTGGACTGGATGATGAGGCTCTGGCTCGCGGTGAACGGCAACACGGCGATGGACACGTTGGGAAGTGTCACGACCGAGCTGATTTTTTCTGCCTGGGCACGCATCACCGCGGGCGGCCCGGCCTGATAGTGCAGTGCTGATTCTGAGATCACGAAGCTGAACGTGCGCGCCGGGTCATAGAGGATGCTCTGGTTGTTCATCCGCTGCGACACGGCGGCGGCGACGCCTGGCATGCTGGATATGCGTGACAGCCGCTCCATGATGGCCGTCGCGTATCCGGGAACCTGCAGCAGGCCGGGGATGGCGGCAAGGGAGAATTCGCTGAAGCTAGTCATGGCCTGGCGGATCTCGCCCATGTCCCGCTGGCGCTTCATCAGGCCCGGGCCGTGGACAGTGGCGTTGCCCCTGAGCTGGTGCGTGCCCCGGCGGGCCTCGCTGACCAGGGCCTCAACGCGGCTGGCCTCGGTGCCGGTTGCCTCTGCCCAGGCCCGCACGAGCTCGGGGGTTGCGGTGGCCAGCCCGCGCTCCAGCCTGGACGCCCGGCTTTGCGTGATGCCGGCGCGTTCGGCCACGTCATAGGTGGTCATGTTGGCCGCCTCGCGGGCTGCCTTGAGCCATTGCGCGAGCTGCTGGGCTGGGTCGGGCGTGGTCACTAGGCCTCTAAGTTACTCACTGTACAGAGCGTAGCTCACTGACTTACTCTGACTTGGTGGCGACTGACTTCTCGGCAGCGGAGTTTAACCGGGATTTCTGGGCCTCATTTCAGCATGAGGCGTGGCGCCTGGAGCTGCTCGATGAGTACGACTCGCCGCAGACCCGGGTGCGGCTGGCGAGGTTCCTGGGCGGCGATCCGGTCGACCCGGCCGACCGGGCGGACTGGCTAGCGCACCTGCGCGCTGCCCGGCTCGAGGGCCGGCGGGTCGGCCGGGTCCATGTCATCGGAGAGCTGAGCGACTACCTGCGTTACGAGCTGGCCTGCTACGAGCAGAGCGCCGAGGCAGGGGAGGACATCAGGATCCTGCCCGCCGAGGTCGCGGCCAGGCTGAGCCTGCCGGGCTTTGACTACTGGCTGCTGGACGGCAAGACGGTCGCGCTGATGCGCTATGCCGAGCACGGGGTCTGGATCGGGACCGAGATCATCACCGAGCCCGCCGCCGTGGCCAGGTGCGCCAGGGCGCGCGACGAGGTGATGCGCAGCGCCATCCCGCTGAACGAGTACCTGACGAGGAGTGCCGCATGATCCGCGACGGAGTGTTCAGGAAGGCCGGCGGCTCGGAGACGGTTGGCTGCGTCGAGGTGGCTGCCCTGCCCGAGGGCGGCATCCGGGTACGGGACTCCAAGGACAGGCAAGGCCCTGTTTTGCCGGTCACCGATGACTGCTGGGGCGAGTTCATCGGTGCTGCCGGCAGCGGGGCCTATGACCTTCCCGCGTGAGATCAGCGCCGCCGCGCGGCGTGGCCGCAGTGCACCCCTTCGCGAGCGAGCTGCTGGCACGCGGCGGGCAGGATGCGGGTCTGGAATTCCGCCTGGTCTGAGACAGTCCGGGCTGAGCGTTCCTCGGTGAGGTACAGCACGGACCACAGCTCGCTCAGCCAGTCCATCGTGTAGAGCGCGAGTTCATGCTGTGCCCAGCAGGCGGGCAGCATCGCGGATAGGTGGCCGTATCCGGGAACGAAGATCTTCCCGGCCCACACGCTCAGCCGCTCGATCGACTGGACTCTGTCCGCGTCGTCAGCCTGCCACCACTTGATGGTGGGAATGGGCTTGTAGTCTGCGGGCAGCGGCTTGCCGCGGGGTACCAGCTGGTCGACCAGCAGTTCCAGGTCAGCCACCTTCTCGTCGATCCCGGCCAGTCCCCGCAGGATCTCGCCCTGGTCGGTGACGGTGCCCTTGACGCCGCTGAGCGTCCGGCCGAGTTCGGTGAGCTTGCTGCCGAGTTCCTGGTAGTGCCCGGCCTCCCTCGCGCCGAGCGTGGCGATCCGCTCTCCGTGCTGGCTGAGCTGCAGCAGGGCGGCGTCCAGGCCGTCGCTCACCGGACTCCCCATGGGTTGTCGGCTGCGGCGGGTACGGGCTCGGCTGGCGCGCCGGCCGCCTCCTCCAGTTCGGTAATCAGGTCGTCTGGCAGGATCGGGCTGAGCGACTCGAGGTCGAGGGCGCGCGGCGGCGCGGCGGGCTGCAGGGCGGCGACAGCCGTACCGGCGCGCCGCGCCGTTTTGTATGCCCTGTCCTTCCACCCCATGCCCAGGCTGACGATCACGGGTGCCTCCGCCCCGCGGACGATCAGTGCCCGGTTCCGCGGGAGCTGGCGGATCATCTCATCGCTGATCACGGCATGGCGGGTGTAGTGCTGCTGGCCGCCTTCCCGGAACGCCACGGTTCCGCAGAGCCTGCTGGCCATGCTGAGGGTGTCGGGGTCACTCAGGCCAGGCAGGAACACCTTGGAGGTGCAGGTGTCGAGGATGATCCGTGCCCCGGTCTCCTTCCAGCGGTTCCTGAGCTGGGCGATGCCGTGAGCGACGGGCAGGATCTGGACACCCTGGCCGCCGGAGTCGGCCAGCCACGCAGGCAGCGGAACGGGACATATCTGGGTGACTTCGTCCAGCGCCAGCAGCAGCGGCGGGTCGAGCCTGCCTCCGGGCATCTGGCTTCCGAGTTCGGTCGCCCGGTACTGGATCTCGCATGCCATCGCGGAGAAGAGCGGGGCCAGCGGGGAGTCCGCGCCGTTGCTCTTGGCCACCATGTACAGGGTGCCGCTGGCCAGGAGGAATTCGTCAATGTCGAATCCGGCGCCGTCTGCCGGGAGCACGGATTCGGCCAGCTTCGGGTCGGTCATGAAGGCGACCGAGCTGGACATGACCATGCGGACGGTCGCGGTTGTCTTCTCGGCCGGGCCGAGGAGCTCGGCCAGTGTGGCGGCCCACTGGTCGTGGCCGGCTTTCGCCAGGATGTCGATGGCCTCGGCCGTGCGCTGGCCGAGGATCCAGCGGGAGACCAGCCGCATGTCGGCGCCGACGATGTCGCCGGCGCAGAACAGCGCCCGCAGGTAGTCGGAGGCCTTGGTTGCCCAGAAGCTGGAATCCTCGGTGCCGCGGACCGAGACCGCCTGAGCGAAGGCATCGGCACGCCTGATGGCCGTCGCCTCGTCCCGGCAGCCCGCGATGGGTGACCACCGGAACGTGCTCGGCACGCCGCCCAGGCCCTGCGGTGAGAACACGTGAACCGGGCGGCATGCGGCGCGGATGCCGCTGGTCAGCATGAACTGGTCAGGCTTGGAGGATGTGCTGACCACGCTGCCGGGGTAATGCATGATCACCTTGGCTAGCCATCCGGACTTGCCCTCACGCGGGGGGCCGAGGACGGCGGCGTGCTCCTGAACGGGAACGCGCACGCCGTGCCCGTAGTGTGCGCGGCCGATATACACGGAATGCTCTTGCGGGTGCGCCAGGCGCTCGCGGGCGCTCAGCGACGGCCGGGCGCGGCGGGACTGGCGGAAGCTCGCGAAGCGGCCCCATCGCAGCCACAGGCCGAAGACAGTGGCGTGCCCGCGGCCTGGGTGCAGTCGCAGCCGGATCCGGAGCCGGTGCACCCGCACCCGGTTGCCTGCCAGCTTGCGGGTCGGCAGCACGGCCGCTAGCGCGAGGGCGAGGACGACACCAGACGCTGCGAGCAGCCAGCCGCGGAAGAGCCCGGCCATGGCGCTGAGGACGAGCACGGCCAGGACCATTCGGGTCTTGATGGTCGCGCAGGTCATGCCGATACCCCCTCGTCGCGTCCGTTCTGGCTGGCCAGAACACGCTTGCGCAGGGCGGTGCGCGCGGAGCCCTGGTGCATTCCGATCTCCTTGCTGATGGCGGTGGCGATGCGGCTGGTCTGCTCGATCGGGAGTTTCTCCAGCGGGCCATGGCGCTCCACCACGAGCCTGATCAGCTCGTCAGTTTTGGGGCGGATGCGCGGCGCCGCGGTGACCGCGGCGGCCGGTCCTCGGCCGCCGGCGGGCCTGGCCGTGATGGCCCTCGGCCGCGCATCGGGGCTAGCCGCGGCCGCGGCCGTCCCAGGCGGGTGTGCCGGGACGGCCGTGCGCGCCAGTTCGGGAACTGGAGCCGATCGCAGGATGGAGGCGCGGATGCCCCGGGCGGTGCTGGGCGGGGCCAGGACGAACCGCAGGCCGTACAGGCACGCGCGGCCAAGTTGCGCCCAGGCCGATGCGCCGTCGTCGCCCAGGTAGTGGCGCCGGACCACGGCTACCACGCGGTCGGCCACGACGGCCAGGAAAAGCGGCGGCATGATGAACGCCAGCACCGAGCGGAGGCTGCCGGAATCGGCCGCGGCCAGGTTCATCACGGCCGACCCGACCGCGCACGCGACGATCAAGAGCCGTTCGGCTCGCGCTGCCTGACCGGCGCGGGCCAGTCCCAGCGCCAGCAGGCTGAAGATGGCCATGCCCGCGTCCAGGGCCACAGCCTCGATCCAGCTCACCAGATCGTCGTGCTTCACGGCCATGACATAGCGGAACTGCGCGCTAAGACTGACCGCGTAGAGGCCGATGGCCAGGATGAACAGCAGGGCTGTCGCCATGTTGATCATGGCCGCCCCGCGCCTGCCGACGCTGTTCTCCTGGTAGGCCCGCACTCCCCGGTTCAGGTTTGTCAGGATTTCGGGACTCAGCCGCCCCCCGCCGTCGTGCACCCGGGTAATCCTCAGGCCCTCACCGCGCTGCATTGCTCGCCTCCTCTGCCTGGCCCGTGATCAGGGCCGCTATGTCCGCCGTGCCGGGAAGGGCGCTGTTGAGCGCCTCCTCCACCACCTCGCCCACGCGCTTGCGCCGGATGGCCGCCGTCTGCCGGAGCCGGGCGTCGACCGCCCGGCTGATACGCACCGTGAGCTGCACGCCCATCCCGGCCGCCTCATTCCTAACTCGGCAACTTAATGACTTGACTTAACGAAAGGTATGGGGCAGAGTCAAGTCAAGTCAAGTCAGATATCCCAAGTCAGGGAGCACGGCCAGATGGCGCAGGAGCAGTGGTACCGCAAGCTTGCGGGCGGCGAGCGGGGCACCTTCCGCGCCGTCCGCGAGGCGCCGGAGCGCGCGGCCCGGTTGGCCTCCGGCGGTGCGGCATGAGCGCGCGCGAGCTGAACTGGGCGGAGCAAGCAGCCCAGCGCTACGCGGGCGTCGGCTGGCCGGTGTTCCCGTGCCGGACCGGCGACAAGATCCCGGCCACCCGGAACGGGCTTCATGACGCGACCACCGACCCCGGCAAGATCGCCTGGTGGTGGTCGAAGAACCCAGAGCGCAACGTCGGCATCGCCACCGGAGCTCCCGGCCCGGACGTGCTGGACATCGACAATCACGGTGCGGCCGGCAATGGCTTCGGCGCCTTCCGGCAGCTCCGCCAGGCCGGGATCGTCCCGGACGCGGCGGCGATCATCCGGACGCCGAGCAACGGGGCGCATGCCTACTTCGCGGGCAGCGGCCAGCGCAACGGCCGTCTCCCGCGGCATCACATCGACTTCCGCGGCGCTGGCGGCTACGTCCTCGCCCCGCCCAGCCGCGTAAACGGCCGGGCCTACGAGGTAGTCACGCACGGGGCAGACGCCGGCGGGCTGAGCTGGCAGGCCGTCCGGGACTTCCTGGAGCCCCAGCGCGAGCGCCGCGAGCCAGCCACCAGCGGCAGCAGCACGGACGCTGACCGGCTGGCGCGCTGGGTCAGCCGGCTCCAGGAGGCCGACCATAACCGCAATGACGGGCTGTTCTACGCCGCCTGCCGTGTGGCCGAAGCCGGGCAGGACCCGGACTGCCTCGCCGATGCTGCCCTGTCCATCGGCCTGACCAAGCGCGAGATCGACCGGACCCTCGACTCAGCCCGGAAGACCGCCAGCCGCCCTTTCCAGGGTGAGGCGGGCTGAGATGACTGCCCGTGTTGACGACGCCCTGATACCGGCCAAGGCCGGACCCAAGGGCGTGGATCAGACCCCAGGCATTCCCTTCAGCCGCCACGACCGGTCGGCTCAAGAAGCTGACCACCTGTCCGGGCTCACCCGGACAACCCAGATATCCGAAAGGGCAGCCCGGCTGATCAAGCACGCACGCGACAACTGCGCGCGCCGGCGACAGCCTCGGGACGGCCCTGCTGCGCAGATCCGAGCCGGAGATTACCGCTGCAAGTCCTGGGGGCCCTGTTCGCTAAGGAGGCTGCGCCGTGACTGATGCCAATGGAATCCGGCTCAGGCTGCGGGCACTGGTGGCCCTGGGCCACTCCGGTGCCAGGATAGCCGGAGCCCTGCAGGTGCCACCGCATGTCGTCCAGCGAATCCTCACCGGCCAGACGAAAGTCATCACCCCTGAGTTCCGCGCCCGCGCCGTGTTCCTCTACGAATCCTGGTGGGATCTCCGGGCGCCCGAAAGCACGCTTCATCAGCGGCGCGCAGCAACGCGGGCACGGAGCCGGGCGGCCCGCAACGACTGGTGCTGCCCGGCTGGGCTTGACGATGACCTCGTCGACGAGCCCGGCTACCAGCCCGATGAGCACTGGCGCTATGCCACGTGCGCGGGCCGGACGGCTGATCAGCTCAGTTTCGGCGGCGTGGCATGAGCAGGCGCGCTGCCTTCCGTGAACTGTCCCCGCGCGGCGAGCCGGCGGCGCGCCAGCCCGCCAGTCAACTCGCCGCGGCCAAGCCGCCGCGCCATCATTCCTGGGACGAGGACAAGACCTGCCGCACCTGCGGCCTGCAGGCAGTAACCCGCAGCCAGGACGCGACGGGCAATCGGACCGCTGTCTACCAGCACGGCACCCGGCGTTTCGTCAGCGCCCGGACCCCGCCGTGCGGAGGCCCGCTGCCCGAGCCCGCCGACTCAGGCGTGCTGGCCCGGCTCGCCCAGGATGCCGACTACCACGCCGGCCTGGCCTGGCGCGCGGGTGATTACGACCGCGCGGCTCGGCTCATCGCTGATGCCCGGGTGCTGGACCCGGCCGATAGCGCCCTCTGGGATCTCCGCGAGCGCCGGATCAGCGCGGAGAAAGAGCGTCCCGAGAACCAGGCCCCGGCTCAGCTGAGTCTCGCAGAGGAAACAGCGCAGCGCCTGGCCGCGGCCGGGTTCACCGAATCCGCTCCGGCCATCACGGACATCCGCCACTGGAACGTCCAAGCCCGGATGCGCGCCGGAATTGAAGCAGCGCGGCCTGGCGGCAGGGAGGCCGAGATCGCATGAAGATCCGACTGCACGGCACCGAGGACGAATGCCGGGAGACCGCCGAGCGCCTCTCCGAGGTCATCACCGTCCTGGCCATTTCCCAGGCCTATCCAGACCGCGGCGCATCACGACTGGTCCGCGTCTACCTCGAGGCCCGGATCCGCTCCGGAGATGGCCAGCGATGATCCGCGGGGTGGCCTACCTGGACGAGTTGCGCAGCAGTGGCACCTTCGTTGACCTCTACGACCCTGATGGCGAGCGGCATGGGCTGCCCACTTACCCGTACCACTGCGCGCCCAAGGGCCTGCTGACCAGGCGGCAGCTCCGGGAACGCGGTCTGCGGCCCGGCGGGCAGGACATCGCGGCGCAGATCCTGTGGCGTCACCGACGGCAACGTCGCGCCGCCTACCTCTACGAGGAAGAGCACGCCAAGCCGAAGCGCACGGCAACAACGGCCCAGCTCGAAGCCATCGGCAAGGCATTACGTACCCGGCGGACCTGCCCCACCTGCCAGACCGAGAAGACGTATTGCATTCCGATTTCACTTGGAGAGTGCCCGGATTGCGCGGAAGGCATACGGCGGCCGGAATCCCGCGCGGAACACGAGCCAGAGCCATGAGCAGTTTCGATGTCCAGGGGACTTGTTATCTCCTGCATTTCTCTGAGCCCTATAAGCACGCGGCCCACTATCTCGGATTCACCACGGACCTCAAGGGGCGCCTTGCCGAGCACGAGTCAGGTAATGGTGCTCGCCTCTTGCAGGTGGCGAAGGCAGCCCGGATCACGTGGACCTTAGCGCGGACATGGCAGGGGACCAGGGCCCGTGAGCGGCAGATCAAGAACATGGGCGGCCTCAGACGACGCTGCCCGCAATGCGGCGTGAAGCCGAGAGAGGAAAGAAAGATGCCCAAGAGAATCGACCAGGCCGGCGCGGCAGATGCGGAATCCGGCAGGACGGTGAGGGCGGCCGACGCCGTCTACGCGACCAGTGGCTACGAGCCCGGGCAGCCTCGACCAGCAGAGCCGAAGCGCGCGCCCGAAGCAGACACTGCCAGGCTCGATCCGCCCGCCACCATGAAGGCCACCTTCCACTGGACGGTGCATCCGGGCGACCATGCGTCCGCGCCCGTGCCGGATGGCGCTTACGGACCCGGCAACCCGGCTCCCCGCGACCAGGCCGACGGCCACGACCAGCAGGCCGGAGCCGACGAGCCGCGCGCAAAGATCGGCGATCCCCTGGCCAGCTACATCAGGGCCGGGCAGCGCGGGGCGATACCCCGCCAGTACCTCGCCGACGCCATCCGCCGCCTGGCTGGCATTAGTACGGCACCGATCATCCGGGACGAGGGCGCACCCCGGACCGCCAGAGGCCGGCAGGCCGAACTGGAGGCGGGTGAGTGATGTCCGGCGACGACATAGCTGACCGCCCGCAGCCGCGCGACCTGGCCGACCGGGCCGCCGAGTCCATCCGGGCGCTCAACCACCTGACGCCCGACGCTCTGGAGTACCCAGGCGATCTTTACGACGTGATCGCCCGCCTCAAGGTCATGGCCCAGCGGCTGCCGCAGCTCTTCGGCCAGCTCTCGGCATGGCTAGAGCTCGAGTACGCAGCTGGCCGGATCGCACACGATTCAGGGCAAGCGCCTGAACGGTACGTCAAGGGCGTCACGGATTCGCTGACACTCGCGGCTATGGGCGGGTCTGCCCTGGCAGATGCCCTCGACACCGCGCACAACGCATGTTCCGGGCTCAAGGCCGCTCACCCGGGAGCCGAAGACCGCCCGGCTGAGAGGGCAGGTGGGTCGTGAGCGGGCGGCGGCGGGACCATCAAAGCCACGTGGCTGCGGCCGGGTCGGGCAGCATCCAGGTGAGCACCAATTATGACGTGCTGGCTGGGCAGGGCCCGGGGGAGCGGGTCGCCGCGACGAGCCGCGACCGCCGCACCCCCCGGACTGGCCGCGATTCAGGCGGCAGGCACCAGTTCGACGGGCCGCGAGCTGGAAGCCGGGAACAGGCGACGCCAAGCCCGGCAGGAACTCAGCGGCGCATCCAGGCCCTGATGAACCGCAGCTGGGACCCCGAAGTGATCGAGCGTGAGACCGGCGCGCCCGCCCGCGAGATAGCGCGTGCCTTCGCTGATCGCGGCAGTGTTCGGCCTGAGCTGGCGCGGCACGTCGCCGCAGTCGACAACGTGCTGTGGTACGAGAGTCATCGCGCCCGGATCCGCAGGGCCGGCAAGCCGCTGAAGCTGCGAGCAGGCACGCGCTACGGCGCGGCTGGGCTCCGCCGATGTCCTGCGACGATGATCGCATCGGCCTCCCTGACGCAAGCGCCGAACCGGGATGGAAACGAAGCGGCCCGACTACCATGCGGGCCGCCGACCTGGCCGAGGACGCCGCGTTCTTGCGGGAGGTCGGCTGCCTCCGTGACGCCATGGTGCCCGCGCTCGCCATGCAGCTGGGCACGTCGAGGGACGCGCTGGCGAAGGCGCCGGAGCGTCCTGCCCGCCACGGCGAACAGCCTGAGGCTGGATAGGGGCACAAATGACCCGGCAGCGGAGGAGCCTCTCAACCGAGCGGGGCACCGCACCCTGGCGCGGGCAGTGGCAGGCCGCGGCCGGACGGCCTTGGTCCTTGGTTACCCATCAGTCAACGAACACTGCGCTCTGCGCGGAAGGGATGGCACCAGTGAGCGGTAACAATGTCCCGGCCACTGGCTCCAGTGAGCTCCGGTTGGCCTTCAGTCCGGATGAGGCCGCTGCTGCGCTCGGCATCAGCCGCGAGCTGGTCAATGATCTCCTTCGCACCGGGCAGCTCCAGTCAGTGAAAGCTGGGCGCCGGAGGCTGATCAGCCGCCAGCACCTTGAGGCGTTCCTGGCCGGTGATGCCGCACAACCAGCGATCAGTGCTTTGGCGATGACGCGGTGGCGTTCGTCGTGACGACTCTGGCCAGCCGGGATGGTCTGCCGCACGCCCGACGCAACTGCCCTGGTATTGGTATGTCATTACAAATAGCAACAATCCGGCATTGGGGGTGCACCATCGTGTGTCGTCGCCCCGGCAGCCGCCGACGACGACATCGCGGCCATCGTCAGCAAGGAGAACAGGCCACCTACCGCACCGAAAGGAACGATCCCCACGGCCAACGAGCCCACCACCATCACCTGAGCCTGACCGGCGACCCCGAGCTGAGCCACACCCCGCCGGAAGGCCGGTCGCGTCCCTCACCATCGCCAGCACGTCCCGCTTCGCCGCCAAGGACACCGGCCAATGGCAAGAGGGCGCAATCTGGTTCCTCCGCTGCTGCGCGTGGGGTGACCTGACCGTGCACACCAGCCCCGAGAACACCGCGGACCGGATAGCCGCCGCCATCCGCTCCGGCAGTAACGCCGGAATCGGCCTGCCGCGCCGCGACGCCCGCGGGAACGCCGCATGACCGGCGCCCCGGTGCTTAACCTTGTCCCGGCCGCCGCACGGGCCGCGCCGCCATCTGGCGGGCAGGATGGCGTTCCGAGGATCGAGATTTCCGGCAGTCCCGACGCGATCCGCAAGCTGAAGTCTGCCCTGGCCGCTGGTGCGGTCCCGGATCTGTACGTCACGGCCGGCCGGCCCGTGCGGATCGAGCGGGTTTCGGGGACCCTCGCGGTTGACCTAGACGGGGACGCGCCGTTGCCGGTGGTCTCCACGCCGGTCACCCCGCCGCTGCTGGCGCACCTCCTGGCGGCGCACACCTACACCTACCGGCTCCGCTCGCGCAGCGACGACAAGGGCCGGGCGGAGTTCTGCGAGGAGGAGACGACACCCGGCCCGGCGGTGCTGTCGGCGGTGCTGGCAGGTGCGGAGTGGCCCAGCGTACCCACGCTGGCCGGGATCATCGGCACGCCAGTCCTGCGCCGGGACTGGAGCCTGCTGCAGTCCCCGGGCTACGATCCGGCGAGCGGCCTGTACCTTTCCCCGACCGTCACGCTGCCGCCGGTCCCAGAGACGCCCTCAGCGGGGCAGGTGACCGCGGCGCGGACGTTCCTGGTCTCCACGCTGCTGGGAGATTTCGAGTGGGAGGACGCCGCGTCCCTGGCCAACTACGTGGCCCTGATGGTGACGCCATTCCTTCGGCGCCCTCTGAGGGCGCTGGTTCCCCTGGCGATCCTGTCAGCCTCCGCGCCGTCTTCGGGCAAGAGCCTGCTGTCGGCCCTGATCGGGCTGCTGGTGGGCCAGCAGACGGTGCCCTGGCCAGCGGACAACGACGCCGAGTTGGAGAAGCTCATCACCTCCACGTTCACCGTGGAGTCCGGCGCGGTCATCTTTGACAACCTGGCCGAGGGCGAGGCGATCGCCTCGCCGATCCTGGCGAACCTGCTCACCAACCCCCTGTGGTCCTCACGCATCCTGGGCAAGTCCGGGATGGGCTCCTGGGCTAACGACCGGCTGTGGATGGCCACCGGGAACAATCTGCGTGTCGGCGGCGACATCGCCTCCCGCTCGGTCTGCGTCCGGCTCAGGCCCAGGGCCCCGCACCCCGAAACCAGGACCGGATTTCAGATCCCCGACCTCCAGGGGTGGATCAAGGACCCGGCCCACCGCGCCGAGCTGCTCTGGCGGCTGCTCATCCTGGTGGCCGGCTGGGTTGCCGCCGGTACCCCCCGCGACACGACTGTGCCGCCGATGCGGCAGTTCACCCCGTGGGCGCACGGCGCCGGCGGGTTCCTGCGCCATCACGGCATTACCGGGTTCCTGACCAATCTGCATGCTGTCCGCGCGATGGACGAGGAAGACCACAAGTGGGCGGTGTTCCTGGACGGGTGGCTGGAGCGCCTTGGTCCCGGCCTGGTAAGGGTCGCCGACGTCCTGGCCAGCGGCGATGCCCAGCGGGACCAGACCGGTCGCGATGTTGACCCCTGGGGCGGGGACTACATCACCGATGGCAAGGGCCGTCGGCCCCGGACCCCGCAAAAGCTCGGCCAGATGCTCGCCGGGCAGGTCGACCGCTTCCACGGCGAGCCGCCACTGGTACTACGCGCCGTCACCGACGCCCACAACAGCACCCGCATCTACCGCGTCGAGCGGTGGCAGCCATGACCGCTCGCCA
>DATIYI010000315.1:0-7640 GCA_035517695.1 Streptosporangiaceae bacterium | reverse complement strand
TCGCTCGCCTACTCAGCCCGAGGATGCGCTGACAGCGGCCAGCGCTGCTAGCCGGTTGATCGATTCAGTGAGCAGCCGGCGCTGGGTGGGCAGCCGGTGTGCCTCGTTGTCGGGCAGCGTCACGTGTACCTCGATCTCCGTGGCCTCGCCTGCTGCACTCAGCTGCCAGCGGAACTCGAGGTCGGATACCAAGCAGGAAATCGTCACCCGGCCGTCTGCGTGTTCGGCCCGCAACTGCTGGGCCATCGGGAAGTCGGGGTAGCCCGCTGGCCACATGGTGTAGTGATCGCGCCCGTCGGGACGTACGGTTTCGACGCCGGCCCACCACTGCGGGAACCTGGCTGGGTCGTGCAGCAGCTTCCACACCTCTTCGACGGGGGCGCCGGCGTGCGCGGTCAGGACGAAGCTGGGCATCTAGATCACCTCGGCTGGGGTGATGGCTGGGGTCTGGGCTGGGGTGACGGCCGGGGTGACGGTGGCGAGCGCGGCGCGCTCGTGCTTGATCCGGGTCAGCTCGCGGGCCGGTTCCACGAGGCCGACCACGGGTGGCCGACCCAGGTCGACGAGGTTGGCCAGGTAGCCCTCGGCGGTGTTCTGCGCCGCCGAGGCCGCGATCCGGCGCCACCCGTCCGCTGCCTCGTCGTACCTCCTACCCGCCAGCGGAAAGTCTCCGCGGGCCGCCGCGATCAGCCCCTGGATCCCGGCCATCCGCGGTACCAGGGACCACGGCTGGTCGGCCTGGCCGACGGGTTCGACGGCAGCCGCGCGCAATTGAGCAACGGCAGCGTCAGCATCGCCGGCCCGCGCGAGTGCTTCGGCCCTGGCCAGCGCGGCGGCCGGCCTGCTGACTTTTGCGCCGCCCGACAGCGCATGACCGAGGAGTCCGGCGGCCTCGTCGTAGCGCCCCGCCGCCAGTGCGACCAGCCCGGCGTCGTGGGCTGCCGTGGCTGCCAGGCTGGGGTCGTCGAGGCGGTCGGCGCACTCACGTTGACGGTGCACCGTCTGTTCGGCCTCCTCGTGCCTGCCCAGCCGGGCCAGCAGGTGCGCACGAGCGGCCAGGCAGCCGACCAGCAGGACGGGTACGCTTTTGGTCGCTTCGATCGCGTTGTCCGCCATGGCGAGCGCCGCCGCGTGATCACCGGCGCAGGCGAGGGCGCAGGCGGCATTGACCCAGACGGCGTAAGCGCGGTCGGGCAGGCGGGCGTGCGCCGCGGTGTGTCCCGCGACGCACGCCACCGCGGCGCACTCGGCGAAGCGGCCCTGACGGATCAACCCCTGGATACGGATCTCCGCGATGTCCGCGACGGATTCCACGTCGGCACCCGCCGGCAGATATGCACCGGCCTTGGCCAGCAGTCCCTCGACGGCTCCGGCGTCGCCGGCGACGGCCTCACCCCAGGCGAGACCGATGAGCGTGTCGGCGCGGACCGCCGCCGTGGATTGCCGCGTCAGCAGGGCCTCGGCCGTCCGGTAAGCCGCGAACGAGGCCTCGGGGTGGCAGACCACAGCGCGCAGCTGGCGGCCGCGCCGACACCACGCCTGCGGCAGCTCCTGGCCGGGCAGCAGCGCCAGCGCCCGCTCCCACGCACGCTCCATGGAGTCCCGCCGGCCCAGCCAGGCCCAGATTTCCTCCAGCTCAAGCCAGAGCCGCCCGTCGTCCGGTGCGCACTCGGTGGCGCGCGACATGAAGTCCGCTGCCTCGTTCAGTGCCCCGACCGAGCGGGCGTATTGCGCCGCGGCGGCCCAGTGCCTGGCCGCCTCGGCGGCACGCCCCGCGAGGGTGAGGTGGTGGGCGATCTCGGCGCGGTCGCCGGGGTCGAGGGCCGTGGCCAGCCGGTCGTGCAGCGACGTGGGATTGGCGAGATCGGCGTAGACCGCCTCCCGCAGCAGCGCGTGCCGGAAGCCGAGCCTGCTGCCGTGCCGTACGAGCAGACCGCTCTCGGTGCCCGCTTCCTCGGCGTCTAGCAAGGCGGCGACGCCGAGGCCGTCGAGCTCGGTGCGGGTAAGCGGTCTCCCCGCCACCGCGAGCAGCCCGGCCAGCGTGCGACCGGGCGGCGGCAGGACGCCGAGTGCGGCCCGGACCGCTGTCCGCAGATTCGGCGGGGGCTCGGTGCCGCCCGCGGCCAGCGCCCTCGTGCTCTCCACCGCCAGCAGCGGGTTTCCTTCGGCGGCGGCGATGACGCGGTGCAGCGCGTCATCATCCAGACGCTGCACCGATGACGCGATCGCGGCCACGTCACGATCGCTGATCGGCCCGACGTCCCGCTCGGTGACGCGCACCCCGCGGCGCGCGAGATCGGTGAGCAGCGCGTCTAGCTCGGGCCGTGACGGCCGGTCTCGCCGGGTTAGCACGAGCAGCAGCGGCAACCCGGGGAGCCTGCGGCCGATGTGAGCGCTCAGCCGGAGGCTGGCCGTGTCGGCGCGATGTGCGTCGTCAAGCGCGATCAAGGCGGGGCGATCCGCGCAGCACCACTCGACAAGGCGCAGTACCGATTCGAAGACCCGCAGCCGCTCTAGCTCGGGCGCGGCCACCGCGGGCGGCGGCTCGGTTCGCCCGAGGCGCGCGCCGAGTTCCGCCGACAACCGGCTCAGCTCGGCTGGCCAGGAGGCGCTGACCGGTACCGGCGGTGCGGTCGCCACGAGCGCCCTGGCCAGCTCCAGCCAGGCCGCGAACGGCGTCTCGCCGCCGACGTCGATGCCGGCCCCGATCGCCGTCCGGCCACCCGCGGCGCCGACCCGGTGCGCCAGCTCACCGAGCAGGCTGGTCTTACCGATCCCCGCTTCGCCGGTCAGCACCACGACCTGTCCCGCGCCGTCGGCCGCGGCTTTCCACGCTGCCGTCAGCTCGGCCAGCTCCCGCATCCGGCCGAACAAGGGAGCCCGCGGCGGCCCTGGTGCCGCCGTCCGCAGTTGCGACTGGACAGCACGGGTAGCCGGCGACGGGCCAACGCCAAGCTCTTCGCGAAGCTGCTGCGAGAACCGCCGGGCCGCGAGGACCGCTCCAGCACGGTCACCCGCCGCCAGCAACCGGCGCAACAGCATGCGGTGCGCGTCCTCGTCCAACGGTGCAAGCGCGCACCGCTGGCGGGTCCAGGCCACGGCGTCAGCGGTCCGGCCGTCGTCGTCGGCCGCGGCTGCCAGCTCGTCCAGGGTCCGGAGCCGACGGTTCCTGTGCTCCTCGCGCACGCCGCGCGCCCAGTCATCGTCCACACCCGGGAGCAGCTCTGCGACGTCGTGCCCGGCGGGCCCTTCGGGCCGCTCATCGGCCAGCGCATCAACCCAAAGCTGGTCACCCCGCAACCCGATCGAGGTCCGTGAGCCATCCAGCACCTGTTCGGCGGCGGGTCCCCAGGCCTGCCGCACCGACCAGATCGCCGTGCGCAGACTGGCGCGTGCGCTCGCGTCGGGTACGTCGGGCCACAGCCGCGCGGCCAAAGACGCACGTGGATGCGTCCCCGGGTGCAGCGCGAGCCAGCCGATGAGGGCACGCGCCCGGTCGCCCGTGGGCATGGGAAGGGCTTCGCCGCCGAATTCGGCGGCGAAGCGGCCGCACAGCCACAACCGCAGCATGAGGCCAGCGTAAACCGCATCTCGCGGCCGTTGACGCTGCGTTGACGCGCACCGAACGCTGTCGGCGGAGTCTGGTGATCAGCAACCCATGAGGAGGGTGGCAGATGATCACTACATCGAGAGGAACACTGCCATGACAACCACCAGCCCCACCACCAGCGGTCACGACATCGAACGCCTGCGCACCGCCATCGAGGCACGCGACGCCAGTCGCGTCGTCGCCTGGTACGCGGAGGACGCCACGCTCACGATCCTCGACCGGGACCACCCGCCGTCTGCGCCTGCCGTCTACCGCGGCCTGCACGCCATCCGCGATTACTACCAGGACATCTGCGGCCGCAACATCCACCACGAGGTTCGCGACGCCGTCGCCACCGCCGAGGGTCTGGCGTTCACCCAGCACTGCAGCTACCCAGACGGCACGGCCGTGCTCTGCGCTACCGTCGCCCGGACCCGCAATGGCAAGATCCACCGTCAGACCGCGGTGCAGGTCTGGGACAGCTGACACCTGCGTGTGCCGCGCTCCGCGATCTGCACCGGGATCTGCACGCGCGGCCGCTGCGGCGAAGCAACCCGGCCGCACCGGATACCACCGCTACCACAGCATGTCGGCGATCCTGTCGTAGTCAGCCGAAGAGTATCCGACCAGCCCATCCGGCAGGGCGAAGACCCACTCCAGCACGCCAAGAGACAACGCGAGACGGCCGCAGCGTGCGCAAAAATGGGGCTCCTCCAAGCGAACCGAGTCGTCCGCCTCGAGCCGCGCGTAAAGGAGCTGCGATCCCTGCAGCCTTCTCCAGCCGTCGCCTTCGCGGGCAAGCGCTATCGCTCGCTGTTCGGCATGGGTCCGGCAGTGGTCGTGGTGGCCGAACTCCCCAAACTTGCAGTAGCAGTGGTCTTCCCCTGGAAATGGCACGCCGTTGATGCCCCAGCCGATAAGACTTCCGCTCTTAACGACGGCCGCGGCATGCCGGGTCCGTGCATGGGAGTCTTTGGCCAGTTCGGCCGTACGGGCCATCATCTGCTCCGCGGCATGGCTTTCATGGCGTTTGAGCGGCCGCCGCTCGGGTCGCTGCCCTGGTTGCACGTCTCTTCACCCCCTGAGCGAAGCGTAGTTCCCCTGCAGAGACCACGCCGCTCATAGGTAGCCCGACGGTCCAAAGGTTCATTCACCGATCCACTGGATCTTGACGACTAAGACTAAGTCGCCGGGAGCGTATACGAGGAATGTGACCAGGCCCTCGTGATGCGGGCCGAAATGGAGGGTGCGAACCCTTTTTCCAGGGTCGGAGGGCTCGTCGTCGCGGCGCTGGTAGTCCAGTGGGTCAACGATGACCGCGGCGTCCATCAACGCAGCCAGCGCCTGCCGCGCATGCGGTGGCAGGCTATCGAATTCCTGCTGGGCCAAGCCGTCCAGTTCCCACTGGTACACCTCAGACCTTGTAGCGCGCTCGGATCTCCTCGCGGCCCATGCGCTCCTGCCGAGGAGGTGGTCCCTCGCTCAGATACCTTTCTACGCGCCCCTCGAACTGTTCCAGGGCTTCGGGGTCGCGCCGGGCATCGGCCTCAAACCACCAGCGCCTTACCGTCTGGACCAGGGGCGTGAGGTCCCCGTCTTGCCTGGCCTGCTCAAACGCCGCATCAAGTTCCTCGTCGTAGCTTTTCAGAACGTCGGCGCCAGCATTGGCAGCCAGCACGGCGCGGATCGCCGCCGGGGTGCATGCGGGGCGGGCCATGACGGCGGGATACCTGGCATGCGGTGTGGTCACGGCAACTCCCAACTCCTCGTGACTCGCGACCTAGCTGGGGCGCGGCCTCCGAACCCCACTAGCCTAGGCGCAGCAGTGGCCCGATGTCCGTTGACACTGGGCTACTGCGCTACCAGACTCGTCTTGGATGAGTACCTGTGGGCCCGGAGCAGCCGGGCTTCGTGCGAGGTAGCTAGCCGCGCGGCGATCAACTGATCTGCCGCGCGAAGCTGGGCACGCGGCAGCTAAGCCCGCCGGACGGCCGCTGTCAGCTACCGCGCAGGTGCTTGGCGTGGGCGAGACACCGCGCGTAGTCGGGGAGCAGGCCCGCGCTCCGCGCTTCGTCCAGCGAAGGCGCGGTGGCATCTTTTTCGGATAGGACCGGTTCCACGTCGCTCGGCCATGCAATGCCGAGAGCCGGATCGAGCGGATGCACGCCGTGCTCACGGCCCGGAGCGTAAGGGGTGGAGCACAGATAGACGACCGTTGCCTCGGCGCTCAGCGCCATGAAGCCATGGCCGAGACCTTCCGAGACGAACAGCACGTGCCTGGTCTCGTCGTCGAGCCTGACAGCCTCCCAGCGCCCGTAGCCCGGCGACCCAACTCTGAGGTCCACCACAACGTCCAGCACCACACCGCTCAGGCAGGTGACGTATTTCGCCTGCCCAGGTGGGACATCGGCGAAGTGTATTCCGCGGAGCACGCCGCGCCGCGACACCGAGCAGTTCGCCTGCGCGAGCCCGAACCTGTAACCGACCGCGTCGGAAAAGTCATCACCGCGAAACCATTCGAGGAAGCTTCCGCGATCGTCGTGGTGAATCCGGGGAGTGACGACCCAGGCACCGTCGATACCAAGCGAGTCCATGTGCCTCCTGCCTACCGGCGCACCTGCGTAACTGCGTTGCGTTACTGCAGGTTAGTCAGACCCCGCGGCAAAGCGTGACGGTGGCCCGGTGGCCCGGTGGACTGCTGGCCCCCGGTGGCGATACCCGAAACCATCGTTCGGGGCGTTGCGGGACCGTCTTAGGCTGGCTGTGCGCATGAACGAACGGGGGCAAGTGGTTGGAACGGCATCGAACCGCACCTAACCCACTGCTGCCCGCGTCCATCCGTCCACTGGCCGTTGCGCTTGCCGGGTGCTGCGTGGCGCTCACCGTGCTCCTCGCAGCGTGGTACGCGGGCCAGACGCAGGCGGGGCGGTTGGACTCGTCGGTCGACGGCCGGGTTCAGGACCTCATCGGCCCGCATGCGACGGTGCTTTACCTCGTGAACCTCGGCAATCTTCCCGCGGTGACCATCATGAGCGTGGCGTTGTTCGTCGCCTGCCTGGCGACGCGGAGAGGTCGCGGGGCGGTACTCGTAGCGGTGGCCGTACCCGCCGCCGCGGCCCTCACCGAAGTTCTCAAACATCTCGTCGACCGGACCTTGACTGGTTTCTTGAGTTTTCCCAGCGGACATACCACCAGCATATTCGCGGTGATAGTCGCACTTGCGGTGCTGCTCATCGACCCGCCCCGGCCGCGGATCAGCGCGGTCGTCCGCGTGGTCGTCGCGGCGATCGCGTTCCTCGTCGGGGTCACGGTCGCCGTCGGCCTCGTGGCCGTGCGCTGGCACTACGCCACCGACACGGTGGCGGGAGCGGCAGTCAGCACCGCGGTCGTGCTGGTGACGGCACTCACGCTCGACTTGGTCTGCTCACCGCGAGGGTCCGGCCGCCTATCCGGCCAACGGGCGGCCGAGTTGATGGGCCGCCGGCCACAGAGGATCGGCCAACGGCGCAAGAGTCCTGACTGACCCGGACGGGAAAGCCTCATAAATCGAGGGCTGGCTGCCCGCGACAAGTCGACCCATGTCGCCAGTCCTTCCGGAACGCCCCGCTGGGTGTGACACTTCGAGTCACAGAACACCGCGCGGGAGCCGTTAAGGCTGTATTGCCCCGGGGGGACGACCCCCCGGGGTCCCCCCGCTAACTGCTAGACGAGAATCCGCTGATTCACGTGTCAAGATCATGGTTCGCGCTTGCCGCAGACGGCAGGGTCGGCGCGGCTTCCGGTTAGCCACCCGCTGGGCAAGAGCCAAGCGAATCGGCGTCCACCCATCGGCCGCCGGCCGCCTCGACTTCGGGGAAAGCCGCCCGGACCTCTGCCAGCAGATCCGGCACGAACAGCAGCACGGCATCGGGCGGGCGTCCGGCGAGCTGCGTCGGGTGGACGACGGGGATGTCGGTCCCGGGCATCCGCAGGCCCTGTTTGGCTGGTGAGGCGTCAACCACGGCGGGCAACAGCGTGCGGTCCACGCCGGCGCGGCACAATAGCGCCACCG
>DATIYI010000314.1:0-2375 GCA_035517695.1 Streptosporangiaceae bacterium | reverse complement strand
ACGCCCGCAAACCGTAAATGCGGCCACCGCGGAACCACTTGCGGTCACCGCGGCGATGCAGGTAAGCGGACGGATCCGGGGCTGCCGCCCGGGCCGCGCTAAGCCAGGCCATACTCGGCGCCGCGCACGGAGGCCTCGCCGAGAGCCTGGTACACCAGGCCAGCCGTGTCGCTGAGGATCAGGGACGCGGGATCGATCGCCTCGCAGCGCCCAGTTCGCCGACGTCGCCAGGGGACGCTATCGGCAGAGCGGTCAGGGTATGCGGAACTGATAGCGGTCGGCCCAGGCGGCCTGACGGCTGGATACCGAGATCGATCAGCGGTCAGGCTCATCGCGAAGCTGCCGCAGGGCGCGTACGGCCCGCGCTGATCGGCGTGCTGGGGACGGACCGGGCTGCTGGAACTCGCGTTCGGCGCGCTGCTCACCGTGGGCCTTGCCATGAGGTTCTGAGGGCTAGGCCGCCTTGGAAGGCCCGCCAGCGCCGGGCTCCGTGCCCGCGCCGGGCTCCCCGCCATCATCGGGTTGCCCGCTGATCGGGCCGCCGTCCCCAGCGGACCGCGCGTCGGACAGGCCGGGCAAGCTCCGGGGCCCCAGTGGCGGCACATCGAGCCCCCGGCCGACGCCAGGGTCTTCTCTGTGGCTGTTCCCGAACGCGCTGCTCAGGGTCCTCAGGGCGGTGGTCACCTCGCTCGGGATCACCCACACCGTGCTGCCCTGGCTCTGGGCGACCTGCGGCAGCGCCTGCACGTACTGGTAAGCGAGCAGTTCCGGGTCCGGCCTGCCGTCATGGATCGCCTTGAAGGTCTTCTCGATAGCGGTCGCCTGCCCTTCGGACTTCAAGATCGCTGCTTGTTTCTCACCTTCCGCCGAAAGGATCGCGGCGCGCTTCTCCCGTTGCGCGCGATACTGCTTTTCCATCGCGTCCATGATGCTCGGCGCCGGGTCGAGGGCCTTGATCTCCACCCGGGTGACCCGGATGCCCCACTTGCCCGACGCCTCATCGAGCACGCCGCGCAGCATGGCGTTGATTCGGTCGCGGGAGGTCAGGGTCTGCTCCAGGTCCATGCTCCCGATCACGCTGCGCAGCATCGTGGCGCTGAGCTGCCCGATCGCCTTGGCGTAGTCGAATATCTCGTAGTCGGCCGCGCGCGGATCGGTCACCTGGAAGAACAGCACCGTGTCGATGTGGACCACCAGGTTATCCTCCGTGATGACCCGCTGGTCACTGAAAGACATCACGGTTTCGCGCAGGTCGATCTGCGGCTTGACCCGGTCTAGGAACGGCACGACGAAGTTCAGCCCGGGTTCCAGGGTCCTGAGGTACCGGCCGAGCCGCTCCACGTTCGCCGCCCGTGCCTGCGGGATGACCTGGGTGGCCTTGGTTACCAGGAGCACCACCAGGACCACCGCAACCAGGGCGAAAACGATGCTAAGAAAGATAGAAAGCATGACTTACTCCCGGTGGTAGACAAGGACCGCCGCGCCATCGATCTCGATAACGTCCACGGTGGTACTTGCGGGGATGACGGATGTGGTGCAGCGTGACTGGCCACACCAGGCCGAGGCAGATCGCGGTCGCAATGGCGAATGCCGCGATCTCGACCGCCAGGCCGAAATCAACAACACCGAGCGCCGCCGCTGCCGCGGCGACGGCAGCCAGTCCGAGTGCTAGCGCCCCGGTGCGAACTTCCGCGGCTCTTGGAGCAATGCCGGCCGGTCTCGCCAGGCTTGCCATCCTGTCTCGCCGTGGGCTCCGCGACCTCGCCGGGTTGGCGGCCAGCCTGGCCGATTTCACGTCCATTTCCGCGTGCACCCCGGCTGGGCTGGCGGCCAGCCCGGCGTAATTCACGTCTAACTCTGGAGGAGGCCCCGCCGGATTCGCGGCCAACTTGTTTTCCCCGCCAGACTCTGACATGACCCGAACATGCGCGCTCCCCGTGACCAGCCACAAGACGACGTTCGTACTAGACGGCCGGGTCAAAAGTCCCCCGCTGACCACGCCCCGGCAACAAACGGCCAGGACAGGCGGGGATCTTCAGAACGACTGCTCGTCGCTGCAGCCGTTCGGGCCATCAGTAGGCCATGGGTCCGAATCGAGGACGGACTTATCTGGGCCGGAACCCGAGCGGGTGACGACTTCGACCTTCCGTGGGTGTTCCGCAGCGTGGTTAGTCGGCGAGCAACTCCTCGGCATCCTCGCGGTTAGCAAAGGTCTCGCTCCGAACCTCCAGCCAGTTAGTAACCGGTATGAAGATCTCAGGCGTCGCCGGTCCGCTGGCCGTTTGCGTCTGGCGGGGGCGAGATGGTCTGGCATACGGTGCGACCGTCCGGGACAGGGGCGCCGGGAGTGAAGCAGGGTGGGCAGGCCGGTGTTG
>DATIYI010000313.1:0-2194 GCA_035517695.1 Streptosporangiaceae bacterium | reverse complement strand
ATCGTCACCCGCGACGGCTCCAGCCTCCTGGAGCGCATCCGCTTCACCTGACCCGACCTCGACTCCGCTCCAGAGCCGGCCAGGCTCACAGGGCGGAGAACCGCCGGCGCCGGGCCACGATCTCGCCCGACTCGCCGATTGCCTCGTTGTGCGTCACCCCGGGGACCAGCGGCCTCCCGGCGACGCCGAGCGCACCGGCGGCGCGCAGCGAGGCGACGAAGGCGGCGGTCTCCTGGTCCGTGCCGGAGCCGGTGAGGCGCAGCACGCGACCGTCATCGTCGAAAGACACGCGGGTGTCGACGAGCCGGGTGGCGGGCCGGCCGTCCGGGTCCGTCACCGGGACGCGGAGCCGTACCGCGGCCTCGCGCGCGGAGATCGGTTCCGCGACCGAGATCAGCTCCGCGTCGCGGACGGCGAACCAGGGCCGCAGCACCTCGGCGCCATCCACGACGCTCGTCGGGGCGACGAGCAGCCGCAAGCGCAGCAGGACGTCGAGCCAGTCGTCGCCTGTAGTGAAGCGCAGAGTGGACATGCCAAGGTCGCGGCAGGCCGCGAGGTGGGCCGCGTCCTCGGTGACGACCAGGCACTCCGGCAGCCCGGCCGGACTGCCGAGCCGCCGGAGCGCGGTCTCGTACACGCGCCGGTCGGGCTTGCGCACCCCGGCATGGGTCGAGAGCGTGATCCGTTCGTGCGGCGGACGAAAGAACTCGGTCAGGCCGAAGCCGGCCAGCAGCGCCAGGTAGTCGGCGAAGATCGCCTCCACGTGCGCCGGATCATCCGGAGGTTCGGCCATGGTGAAATCGGATACCAGGCACGACCGAAGCGGTTGGCCGTCGGCGGTCTCGAAGCCGTTGACGGCGCCCAGAGCATCGGGCACGTGCGGAAATGGCCGCTGCCCGTCCACGAGAGTGCCCCCGAGGTCGAACATGATGACACGGATCATCCGGTGAATCTACCCCGATCCGCGCGAACGCCTCCCGCGGCGGGCTGCAGCTCGATACGGGAGCCCACGATCAGGGAGCTCGGCGGGACGCGCGGAGCCCGGCGATTAGTCTGTGGCATACGGTGGCGGGTGCCAGGCGAGGCCTCGGCCGCTGCCAGGCGCGGGTTCGCTGCCTGGATGCGGGATCGGAGATTCATGGTTGCTGGTGTGCTGCTTGTGGTCAGCTTCGCCTTGACGGTGGCCGGCGCGGTACTGTTCACCAACTCCATCGAATGGGCCGGCCTGCGGCTTGGCCTCGGCCACGGCGCAGTCGGCAGCGTGCTGGCGGCCGTGGCGACCGCGATGCCCGAATCGCTCATCCCGGTCGTCGCCATCATCCAGGGCAAGCAGGATGATCCCATCGCGATCGGTGCCATTGTGGGAGCGCCGTTGCTGCTCGCCACCTTGGCCATGACGGTATGCGGTGGCGCCGCGCTCATCTACCAGGCCCGGCGCGGAAGCGCGCGGCTGCGGCCCGATCATAACGCCATAGGACGGGACCTGCTCGTCGTCACGGGTGCCCTGCCGCTGGCCATCGTCGTCGGGCTAATCGGCACGCCCCCGCTGCGCTTCGGCGGCGCAGCTGTGCTGGTGGCCGGGTGGGCGGTCCTCACCTGGAGGACGATTGCCCGGGGCAGGCAGGAAGGCGGCGGAGACGAACCCGCCAGCTTGTACTTCGACACCACCAAGGACGATCCGCCGACCAACTTCCAGATCCTCGCCCAGACCGTGCTCAGCATCGGCATGCTCGTGGCGGCGGCGGAGCTGTTCGTGAGCAGCATCGAGCATCTGGCGCACGGGTTCGGCATCGATGCGCTGGTGCTGACGCTGGTGATCGCGCCGCTGGCCACCGAACTCCCGGAAACGCTTAACAGCGTGCTGTGGATCCGCCAGGGTAAGGACACTCTTGCCCTGGGCAACGTCACCGGCGCCATGGTCTTGCAGACCATGCCGCTGGTGGCCTTCGGGATGGTGTTCACCGACTGGCATCTGACCGCTCCCTCGCTGGTCGCCATGCTGGTGGCGCTGGCCGGCACTGCGCTCAGCCTGATAGCCCTGCGGCAGGGCGGCCGCTGGCCGGTGCCGTTCATCGGCTGCTGGACCGGTTTGTACCTCGGAGGGATCGCCTCGATCATCGCCTTTGCCTGACCGCACCGGTGCGTTGATCGATCAGTCGCCCTTGAGGGTGCGCCGCTGGGAGGCGATGCCGGC
>DATIYI010000312.1:0-3592 GCA_035517695.1 Streptosporangiaceae bacterium | reverse complement strand
CTTCGCCGACGTCGGCGACACCACCACCCTGGCCAACCCCGAGATCGTCGAGGACATCAGGCACCACGTCCAAGCCGAAAAAGCCGCGCACGGCGACGTCCCACGCGAGCTCACCCCCCAGGAGGTCGAGGAACTCATGGCATTCGGCCAGGCCGAGTGACGGACTACCCGACACGGAGGTGGTGGCTGGCGTGCGGTATGCGGGTGGCCCGTCGGCGGAGGCGGTGATCTACATCGCCGCAACGCCGCAGCGGGTGTGGGGCGCAGTGGCAACGCAACATACGTGCCAACCTTTAGGGAATCAAGGCGCTCGCCGAGAGGCCAGCTGAGCAGGCCCGGTGAGTTCTCCGGTCGGCGCCCATCGAGACGCTCACGTTCGTGACTCGGGCCCATCCGGCAGGGTCGCCGCGTCTCACTCGCCGAGGCCACGGCAAGAAGCCGGCCACGGCAAGAAGGTTGACTCGGGCCGGGCGCGCGGTGCCATGATGGACCTTTCACCGGCCCCGGTGCGGTACAAAAGGAGGCCATGGAGAGCTTTCTGACGCACGCGGGCTACGCCGCGCTCATCCTGTTCGGTTTTCTCGAGGCGGCCTGCATCCCGATCTCTTCCGAGATCACGTTTGTCTTCGCGGGCGTGCTGGCCTATCAGGGCCACCTCAACCTCGCTCTCGTGATCATCATTGGGACGCTGGCCGAGCTCGGCGGTTCCTACCTGTCCTACTTCGTCGGCCGGTTGGGTGGACGGCCGGTTGTGGACCGGTTCGGCCGTTACGTCCTGGTCACGCGTGCGGACGTCGACCGCGCCGAGCGTTTCTTCGCCGGCCGGGGCGCGTGGATGGTGCCCGTCGGCCGTGCGCTGCCGTTCATCCGCGCTTTCACCTCGCTCGTCGCGGGGCTGATTGAGATGCCAGCCGTCGAGTTCGGGTTGCTCAGCCTGCTGGGGACGGTCTTCTACGTGACGGTGATGTCCCTCATCGGCTACGAGGCCGGCAGCGCCTGGCACAGCGTCTCGCACTACTTCTCCATCGGCGGCTACGTGATCGTGGCAGGCGTCGTGCTAGCGCTCGCGGGCTTCGTTGCCTACCGGCTGCGGGAGTTCAGGAAGGAATCGGCCCGCAACCAGCCGGACCCCAAGGCGGACTCCCCCACCTTCTAGCTCGCCAGGGCGCCGGACGGCTCGATCACCTCGGCGGCCGACCCGGTCGGCTAACCGGCCTGACACGGCGTACGTCAACGATTTTGCCTCGATATCTTAACGGCTGCCGCGGATGCGCCAGCGCGACAGGGGCACTCATGAACCGGGCTGACTAGCTGTTGCTCTCACCTGGGCACAGGGGAGGATTCGGTCGAGCGGGGAACCGTGAGCCGTGCGGTCAGGTCCGGCGATCAAACGGCACAAATGGCGCCGGCCGGACGACGAGTTCAAGGCGGCCGAGACCGCCACAACGGATCACGCGTAGCGGAGCGCGGCAGACGGCGAATCCAGCCATCTTGGCGCCACGGCGGTAGTTTTCCGTTGTGACAGGTTGGGCAGCGGCATCGTTGGTCGCGGTCGCTGGATTGGCGGCGGGCACGATTAACACCGTCGTCGGTTCTGGCACCCTCATCACGTTTCCCGTCCTGCTCTACCTGGGTGTACCGCCGGTGACCGCGAATGTCACCAATACGATCGGACTGGTCCCTGGATCGTTCAGCGGCGCCTGGGGCTACCGCCGCGAACTGGCCGGCCAGCGCCCGCGGCTGATCCGGCTGGGCGGTGCATCGCTGATCGGTGGCGTCGCCGGGGCGCTGCTGCTGCTGGTCCTGCCCCCGGACGTGTTCAAGGCCGTGGTCCCGGTGCTGATCGCTGTCGCCCTGGCCCTTGTCGTCGCCCAGCCCTGGCTTTCCCGTCGATTGGTCAGCGAGGACCATCCGAATCCGGTGGGTGCTCACCCCGTGCTGCTGTGGACACTCGTCCTGCTGACCGGCGTGTACGGCGGTTACTTCGGCGCGGCCCAGGGCGTGCTGCTGATGGCGGTGATGGGCACGCTCCTCGACACTGATCTGCAGCGGGTCAACGGCATAAAGAACGTGCTCGCTGGCTTGGTGAACGCTGTCGCGGGCGTGATCTTCATCGTGCTCGCGAATCCGAACTGGACCTATGTGGCCATCATCGCGGTGACTTCGGCGCTCGGCGGCCAGCTCGGCGGGCATATCGGCCGACGGCTATCTCCGCCGCTCCTGCGCGGCGTCATCGTAGTCGTCGGCGTGGCCGCCCTGGCGAAATTGTTCCTCGGCTGACTCGCCGGCGGACGGGTTCAGCTGGAGCGGCGGGCCTGCAGCGCGGCGATGAGCGCCAGGCGTACCTGTTCCACGACCGCGGCCGGGCTTTGCGGGTCGAGGACCGCTTCTGCTGCGCCGAGGTCGCCGGCGAGCGTCTTGTCGTGGAAGACGCCGTTGACCCAGCGAGAAAAGTCGTGGCCCGGGCAGTGGTGGCGCAGCACCCCGCCGTCGCAGCCAGTGAGCTCTGCCTCCAGCTCTGCCAGGTTGGCGGCGATCGCCCCGGTGGGAGTGTCGGGCACGCTCCTGAAATGGAACCGGCGCGCAGGCTCAACGCCGTATTGATCGTACTTATGCTCGTGCCGCAGGTGCGGAGTGATCCGGGATCCGAGGGTGAACGCCACCGCCCGGCGGGGCCGCCGTCGCCAGGCCAGCACGGCGCGGCCACTAGGACCCGTGAGGAGGCGGGCGATCTCGGTGCGGTGCACATCCGCCACGGCCGCGGTCAGGTCGATCAACGGGCCGGCGGGGTGCGGGGAGCCGAGGGCGATCACGGCGTCGAGGGCGACGAGGACGTCCGCGGACAGCTCCTCGGGCTGCCAGGTGACGAGCAGATATCCCTTGGCGGCGGGGTCGAACATACGGCGCGCGGTCGCCGCCCGCCCGATGGGCCGCTGGGCTTCGTCGACAACCACCCATTGCGGGAGGCCGGTCGCGGCCCGGTGTGCTTCGACCTCGCTGGTGAGCCTGGCCGCGTACGCGGCGCGGGCGTCGGCGTGGAGGTGGGACAGGTCGGCGACCACGCTGGCCTGGCCGTGCCTGAGGAGGCGCACGACCTCGGCCGGGTCGGCGAGGCGGTGCTCGTCGCCTCCGGTGACGAGCACCCCGCGAAGCTCACCGAGCCCCAGATAGTCACCTTCCGGGTCGTTGACGATCAACGAGTAGCGGAGCCGGACCAGCTGTTCGCAGATCAGCCCGGCCAGATACGACTTACCGTCCCCGGGGCCGCCCCAGATGGCGATGTTGAGCTGCGAGGCGGGCAGGATCACCGCCTCGCCGTTGTCGTCGAGGCCGAGCGTGACCTGCCAGCGGCGCGGATGGGCGTGGGCACGCCCGGTCAGCAGCGGGCCTCGGAGCAGATCGGCCAACCCTGGGCCGTCGGGCAAGGTCAGCACCATATCGGCGTGCGCCCGGAGCGCGCCGACGGAGTTGGCGACGGCCACGCCGATCTCGCAGGCATCAAGCAGGCTGTGGTCGTTCTCCGCGTCGCCGACGCCGATGGTGTTGTGGTAAGAAAGGCCCAGATCACTGAGCGCCTCCAGCAGGCCGGTGC
>DATIYI010000311.1:0-15568 GCA_035517695.1 Streptosporangiaceae bacterium | reverse complement strand
GGAGCCGACGGAGGATGGGGAGCCCGGGGAGACGGCGGAGGACGGGGAGCCCGGGGAGCCCGAAGAGCCAGCGGAGGATGGGGAGCCCGGGTGACTTGCTGAGCCGGGGGAGCTCGGGGAGCCGGCGGAGGACGGGGTGCCCGGGGAGCCGGCGGAGGACGGGGAGCCCGGGGAGCCCGAAGAGCCAGCGGAGGACGGGGAGCCCGGGTAACTTGCTGAGCCGGGGGAGCCGGACGTCGCGGGCTTGCCGAGCGGCTGGTAAGAAGAACGCGGACTGCAGTTGGCGCCCGCCGGGGCCGCGCCTACAGATCCTGTGGAGCCCATCGATCCGGTGGATCTGGTGGATCTGGTGGATCTGGTGGATCCGGTCGAGCCGGTCGAGCCGGTCGATCGGGTGGAGCCAGCCGATGGGGTCGATTTGGTTGATCCGGTGGATCCGGTCGACCCGGTCGATCGGGTGGAGCCGGCCGATGGGGTCGATTTGGTTGATCCGGTGCAGCAGGTCGATCCGGTGGAGGCCGATCGGGTCGATTTGGTTGATCCGGTGCAGCAGGTCGATCCGGTGGAGCCGGCCGATCGGGTCGATCCGGTGCAGCAGGTCGATCCGTTGGAGCCGGCCGATGGGGTCGATTTGGTTGATCCGGTGCAGCAGGTCGAGCCGGTGGAGCCCATGGACCCAGTCGAGCCGGTAGAACCCATGGATCCGGTCGATTCCATTGATCCAGTGGAGCCGGCGGCTGATCCAGTGGAGCCGGCGGCGCACCGTGCCGTGCCGTTGTGGCTGTGGGTGGCAGGGGATGCTGGTGCGGCTGGCTTCTCCGCTGGCTTCTCCGCCGGCTTCTCGACAGTATTGATCTTGGTTTCGGGTGTGCTGAGCTTTGGTGTCGAGCCATGGCACTTGACCAGGCTGATCCGCGCGGTTACCGGTGCGGTGGCGCACCCGCACCTGGACAGTGTTCCGGTGACGACAGCATCAACCTTGACCGATGCGGTGCCCCCCGCGTCGATCTTGGAGAACTTGCAGCGAGCCTCGTGGCGCGTGATCGAGCACGTACCGGTCTTCGAGGACAGTGTCACGCCCGTCATATCTCCTGGGAGGTTCACCGAGAGGTGGACCGAGCGTGCCGCGTAACTAGTCGTGTTCGCGACCATCGCGGTGTAGCGCAGGATCTGGCCGGGGGTGGCGGTGTCCGGTCCGTCCAGTTGGACCTGCACGCCGTTGCCGGGCCCGGCCTGGTACCCGCTGTCATGCCGTTGCAGCGAGCGGTGCGACCCCTTGACGACGTGTAGCAGGTTGATGACATGCAGCCGGACCGACGTCGTTGCGGCCAGGGCTGTCGTGTCTGATCCCCGGCCAGCGCGGTGTGCGCTCCCTGACTTCCCGGACAGGTAGGGGGCTGCGGCGAAGACCGCGGTTACCGTGCCTGGCGCGGCGCCGAGGGCGGAATAGTCGATTTTCGTGGTCGTCCCAGGCTTGACCGTGAACAAGCACATGGACGTGGTTATGTCGCGCCCGAAGGTGCAGTGGCCGTTCGTGAGCACCGCGAGCGCGTGCCTCGCAGCGGCGGGCTGCAGTTGCACGGTAAGGATTCCTTGCTGCGGTTGTCCGGTGTCGTCCCTGACGTTCACGGATATAGGTATTTCACGGCCGACAGGGACTGTGGCCGACATGGGCGTGGCCGTCAATGAGAAGGCCGGGAACGCCCGGTGCGCACGGTGCGCGACGGCCCCGTGCGCGACGGCCGGCACTGCGGCCCCGTGCGCGACGGCCCCGTGCGCGACGGCCGGCACTGCGGCCATCGCGAGTGCGGGTGCGGACATGACGGTGACTGACACGGTCACCATGGTTAGAAGGCGGCGCATGTATCCCCCGAAGAGCTTCGGAACGCGTTCAGGTAATTACAATGAGTAACCAGACTAGACTAGAGCTGCGACGGACGTCCGCGCGGTATTTCAGCTTCGGTGGGTCGCGGTGCCCCGCCAGGCAACACGCCCGGCCCCGCCAGGCAACACGCCCGGCCCCGCCAGCCGCCACGCCGGGCCGCGCCAGCCGCCACACCGGGCCGCCAGGGATGTCTGATCTGATGGTGAAGCGGTGAGGCGCCCGCCACACGCTGTGGTCCGTGGAAACGATGTGATCTGTGGAGGTTCCTGTGCACGAACTGGTGGACAAGCGCAATGCACGGGGGATAACAGCGGGTGCCCTGTGGACGGCGAAAAAATCCTGACACCCGATGGGCAAAGCCCTTGTGTCCGCTGGTGAGGAGGCAGTAGAACTGCTTTCACCGTTGGAAACGGGCACCATCCGGGAGAGACTCCGGAACGCGGGGAGAGCTGGGAGACTGGCTTTTCCGGCGGGTGCACGGCCCCGGCGGGTTCCGCTTTAGGCGCGGTGGCCGGGCAACCGGCATGCTGGGCAGCGGGACGGGGCGAGGCCCCTCCATCTCATACATGGAGGGGCCTCGTTTTTAGGCGCGTGGCCGGGGCAACCGGCATGGTGAGCAGCGGGACGGGGCGAGGCCCCTCCATCTCATACATGGAGGGGCCTCGTTCCTTCTGGTGCCCGCGCCGAATCCGATTCCGGCCGACGGCTGCACCGTAGCCAATGTCGCCGTCGTATCCGACAGCACCGCAACCGACAGCACCGCAACCGACAGCACCACGACGGACCTCGGGTTTCCTCGCGTGCTGCGTTCCATTGTGCTGGACTGGCCACTTACCCGACCGGATCGACGCGCGGGCAATTCCGGGCATTACTACGCGTCTGGTGGCGTTGTACCCACCGCTGGGGATGACCCGGCCGAACATCTCGCCCGGCAGCAGCAGCGCAGGCAGCTCAGCGGCGAACGCCGTGGCCACTGTCGTGAGCCGCCCGGTGATAACCCGGGTGTCGTCGAGCAGATCCCCGGCGGCGATGAGCGTGTTCAGCTCGGCCAGCGAGGCGACAGCAGGTGAGAGAGAGAAGAGACCGGGACGAGGTGCCGACAGCGGAAGCGGGCCGATCCCCTGACCCGCCCTTTTCGTGTGCACCGTCCTTGCCCGGGCGGCAGAAGAACGAGTCGAACAGGTTTTTAGCGCGCCAACGCCAGCACGTGCCCTTGCAGGAATACCTCCTGTGCCTGCGTCGGCGAACGCGACATGGAACGCCCGCCCCGAGTGCGGCAGCCGCATCACGAACATCCACAACTTGAGCCAGACCCGGGTCGTGTAGAACTCCCCGAAGTCGACCTCCGCCCCCGCCCTGGGTGCGTGGGTCTGCGGCACCGCGCCGATATGACTTGCCGCGCAGGCGGGACCGCGCTCTGCCACCGCCTGACGCACCGTGCGGAGATGCACACGATGCCTGTCCGCGGGCTCTCGGATCGAGAGCCTCTGGACTCGGTGGTCTCGCCTGATCTGATCGAACAGCTCCCCTCTCGACCGTGCCACTTCCGACCTCCACGCCTGCAACATCGACCCTCCACGCGGGCAACATCGACGTCAAGATCCGAACCAAGGTGGGCCAACATTCCTGACGACACGCGGCACCCACCAGCAGCGCGATCACCACCCAGGCGGGGCCAACATTCCTGACGACGAACCCGCCAGCCGGGGCCAAGCCAGGTGATCACACCCAGCCGTTCGCCGATCCCCCGGCGACGACCCGTGGTCACAGGCGTCGGCAGCACGGCGGGCGTTCGTCGAGGTTTATCCAGACCAGTCCGGGGGGGCGGCCGTGTCGCCTACATTGGGACATGGCCAGGGCGCCAAGCGCTCGGCAGCGAGTACGACGAGGGAGCAGATATGAAGCGAGCGCTGATGCTTGCCGCCGCGGCCGTAGGCGTGCTGCTAGTGGTGGTGGCGGCGTTCGCGCTCGGCCACCACGTCACGCCAGCCAACTCCGTCACCCACGCGCGGGCGGTCGCCGCGACGGCAAACGGATCGGCCGCCGTCGACAGTGCCACGACACTGAACGGCACACCGTCAGTGCCGTGCGCCCTCACCAACAACGGCTTCGCTGTCGCCGGGAATCCCGGCGGCAACTCGATTCCTGGGCGATGCACAGTCTCCGTGGTCAGCACGTCAGGAAACGGCAAGGTCAAGCTGCACTGGCCAGGCGGGCACGGAACCAGGCCGGTGACCACGACGTATGTCCTTGGCGTGCCTGCGCGCTGAGCGGCTGCCGCTGGCCCATTGGTCCTGACCGGCTGCCACTGGCCCTCGGTCCTGACCGTTGCCACTGACCCCTCGGTCCTGACCGGCTGCTACGAGTTCCTCGGTCCCGAGGGTCGTCACCGTCGTTTCTGGCCTGGGCGCGGGCCTCGCCCACCGCCCGCGCTTAGTGCTGACCGCCGCCACCGTCTTCGGGTCCCTGGGCGCAGACCGCCTGCGACCGGCGAATCCCCCAGGATTGCACGTCGAGAAGTATCGGGCGTCAGGAAGGCGGGGTCGGCTCCGACTCACGACTAAACGGCGCCGATCGGGCGCCACCGACCACGAGGAGCAGTCTGTTGAGGTACATGCTGTTGATCTACCAGAACCCCATCACGTGGCAGGGCTTGCCGGAGCCAGCACGTCAGGCGCTGATGAACGAGGCCGGGGTCGTCGTGAAGAACTGGTCGCGTCCGGCGAGTGGGCGGGCGGCGATGGGCTTGCCGACCCGCTACTGCCACGTCGGATCGGGTTCGCGACGGCGTGCCCGCTGTAACCGACGGTCCCTTCGCCGAGGCTAAGGAACAAATCGTCGGCTACCGCATAGTTGACTCTGACAGCCAGGTGCGGCCCTCGAGATCGCCACCCGTTGGCCCGACGCCCGATTCTGGGGCATGGAGGTGCGGCCCATGCTAAGCCAGGACGGGGCCGAGGGCTGACCGCGCACGCCGGGATCGAGGGCTGGGAGGCGCGACCTCGCGCCGCGGGCCCTCCGCGCGTTCGTGCCGCTTGCCGTAGGTGGGATGTCCTCCTCACGAACCCTCCTTACTTGCGCGCCCAGGTGGCGTTCCAGTTCCCACCGCGGCTGAGCGTGGAGACAGTGTCCTTGTTCCTGCCACGCCGGTTGACCATCACCAGCTTGGCCGGATGGAGGGCGCCGATAGCTGACCCGTCAACGGTGGTATTGGTAAAGTGCGCTGTACCAAAATCGGCCAGGGGGAGCAAGCCGCTGTTCGACGAGGGCGCTTCCACGATCGCCTCGGCAGACGAGCGCGCGGCGCCCTGGTGGGTGACATGAACGGTGTCCGTCCACCCCTGGGTCCGATCGGCCAGCCTAAGTGTGTACTTGCCGCTGCCGTTGTAGGTGACAGAACCGGCGAACTGATCGCCTGGCGCCACTGACTGGGCGACCTTGGTCGAGGGAGCGGGGAAGATTTCCATCCAGGCGCTGTACACGGGCCGACCGGCGTTGCACCCGACGGAACTGCCGGTTTGCTCGACGGTGTGGCTGCCGAAGCCGTCCAAGCCCACCCAGAGACCCGCGAGCTGCTCGCCTCCGTGACAGGTGCCCGTCGGCTCTACCCAGCGCGCCGAAACGCTCCGGTACGGGCCGCCGCTTACCGCGTAACCGCTCCAGTTGTTGCTCTTCAATTTGTTGCTCTGCAATCCGTAGCGGGTCATGTGACGGGACATTGGAGCGTGTGCGTTACCCGAGATCCTGGGTACCAGGAGGGCCCCGGTCACCGCGAATATTGCGGTCACGGTTGTTGTCATTTTCATTTTCAGTCAGCTCCTGCTCAACTCTGTTGACGCCGGTTTTCTGCGCAGGCTGGCTTTTGTTCATTGATGCCTCTTAGCTGTCCCGGTAGCCGCGCATTGGGCGGTCCGAGTTGCGCTGAGGCCAGCGTTTACGTCGGCGGGATCCGAGCTGACCTGCTGGCAGGCCGCCATCGACATGTTCTGAAATATCCGCATTTCTCCGTCTCTTTCTTACGATCGGTTCAATTACTTTCACCATACGCCGGGAAAATGTAAAGTTTAGACTGAGCTTTGTGATTTACGATACTAAAGCTGGCTGGCCGAGCAGAATTGCCAACGGGGCGGGGATTTTCGCTCGGCAGTACTGATAGTTCGATACGCAGAACGCCCCGCCGCTGCGGTACCGGCGGGGCGTTCGATGTCAGAACCTGTCGCCCGCACCGCTGGTCGTGCCCGACCGCGCAGGACGAACACGACGGTTGGGTCTGACGGTCTGCCGCCGCCACTGTGGGACCAAAGGCTCATCGCGTGGTGCCGTAGGGCTCTCGCCGCGATGTGATGCCGCGGCGACGCTGTTGCCAGCGGCGCGCTCCTGGCCGGCGCAAGCCGGAACCTCGATGTTCGACGGTGGTTCCGCGCGACATGGGCGGAAGGTGCGGCGATGCGGTGGGACACGATTGTCCGGTCAGGGTCGGCCGTGGTCGGCGCGACTATCGCGGACTATGAACGCGCGCGAGCGTCCTGGTCGCACGCGAGGGCAGAGCTGGATGGCTTGCCTGGCGGGTGCCTGGGCATCGCTTACGAGGCCGCCGGCCGGCATGCTGCCGGCGACCGTGCGGATGCGGTGGCGGTCGGCCGTGCGGGTGAGGTGACTGAAGGAAGCTACAACGATCTGCGGTGGACGACGGGCCGGTTAGGCGCCCAGATCCCTGCCGGCACTGGAGAGCGCCATGGCTGACCCGACGGGCTTTCTCAAGACCCCGCGCCAGGATTGCGCCCGCCGCCCAGTTCGGGAGCGTGTGCGGGACTGGAACGAGGTCTACGACAGACCAAGCTTGCTGCCGGTGATCAGGGCGCAGGCAGGGCGCTGCATGTTCTGCGGCATGCCCTTCTGTCACCACGGCTGCCCGCTGGGGAACCTTATACCCGAATGGAACGATCTCGTCTGGCGCGGCGACTGGGCGGCCGCGAGCGAGCGGCTGCACGTCAGCAACAACTTTCCCGAGTTCACCGGCCGGCTCTGCCCGGCGCTGTGCGAGCCTGCCTGCGTGCTGGCGATTGACCAGCGCGCGGTGACGGTCAAGAACGTCGAGGCCGCGATTGCCGACCAGGGGTGGGAACGTGGTTACATCACGCCGTGGGTAGCAGAGCGCGTGTCGGGCAAGACCGTGGCCGTTATCGGCTCTGGCCCGGCGGGTCTGTCATGCGCCCAGCAGCTCACCCGGGCCGGGCACATGGTCACGGTGTACGAGCGAGATGACCGCATCGGCGGGCTGCTGCGGTACGGGATTCCCGAGTTCAGAATTGAAAAACGCCATCTCGACCGGCGGCTGGAGCAGATGCGCGCGGAGGGGACCCGTTTCCGCACCGGCGTCGCGGTAGGCACAGACCTGGACGCGGCCGATCTGCGGCGGCGCTTTGACGCCGTGGTGGTGGCTGTCGGAGCCACCGCGCGGCGCGAGCTGCCGGTGCCGGGCCGAGATCTGGCCGGGATCCACCAGGCGATGGAGTACTTGCCGCTGGCCAACCGGGCCTGCGCGGGCGATTTCGGCGGCCCGTCCCCCGTCAACGCGGACGGCCAGCACGTCGTCATCGTCGGTGGCGGCGACACCGGTGCGGACTGCCTGGGCACGGCGCTGCGCCAGGGCGCAGCCTCGGCCCTCCAGCTGGACATCAACCCCCCGCCCGGCAACGAGCGCGCCCCGGGCCAGCCGTGGCCGGTGTACCCGAAGGTCTACCGGGTCTCCTGCGCCCACGAGGAGGCCCGTGAGCTGGCCGGGCTTCGCCGGGAAGACTGGGAGGGCTCCGGCGTCCCGGTGCCGGGGCCGGACGGCGACGTGCGGGTGTTTTCCGCGTCCACGTTTCGCTTCGACGGCAACCAGAACGGTCATGTCCGGGCGCTGCGCCTGGTCGGGGTGGAGCCGCGGCAGCGGTCGCCACAGCCAGGCACCGAGCGGGTGATCCCGGCCGATCTGGTGCTGCTCGCGCTGGGCTTTAGCGGACCGGAACGCGACAGTGGCATCATGGAGCAGCTCGCGCTGCGGCTGAACTCGCATGGCAATTTCGCCCGCGGCACTGACTTCGGCGCCGGCCCGGATGGCGTATTCGTGGCCGGCGATGCCGGACGGGGACAGTCACTGATCGTGTGGGCGCTCGCAGAGGGCCGCAGCGCGGCGGCTTCCGTCGACCGCTACCTGATGGGCTTCACCGCACTTCCCGCGCCCATCAGACCAACCGACCACCCGCTGGCGGCTTGACATAGTGCCCTGCCCCGCCGCCGGGCTGTCCCGCTGTAAAGGCCCATGCTAAACCCGGTCGAGGTCGACCAAGCCGGCTTGGCCGCCCAGCCAGCGCCGCACCAAAATGCCAGCCGCGGATCTCAACCACCTCCTGCGGCCGGAAACAGCTACCCGCAACGCCCTTGTTCGCAAGGTCCTGGCTGTCTTCGGCCGCGAACGCCCGTGTGCGGATTAAGATCGGCTGGTTCTGCGGGTCGTGACGGCCGCACAAGATCAGGGTGGGTGAGGTGATCTCGGCCAGCCGGGAGGCATAGTCGAAGTTTGAGTGCCGCGATGCCATTCCGGGTTCCGCACGCCGGTGTCGCAGCCAGTCACCCGGGCTGCACCGGTTGGATTGCGGCCTGCCGCGGGTCAGCGAAGGAACGCGATGGATGCAGTTGGTCAACCAAGGTCTAGGTCGCCTCCGGCTTGCGTCCGACGGCGCAGAATTGATCAACGTGGGCCCGCTCGGTAAGCTCGCGCAGCACCTGCTCATCGGCTGCGGACAACGCTGCCGGCTCCTGGCTTGCCAGCCATCAGGTCAGTCGCTGCTGTCTCCTTTGGATCAGGGGTTACACTACGAGCCCGGGCGACGACCCCGTTATCCGAGGCAATGGACGTATGAGTTCCGTAAGCGGGCGTCTGTTTCCGGCGTGGCGGGGTGATGCTGGCCGTAGCCGGTGAAAAGGGACGTGGGCGCGGTGATGGTGGTCAGCGTGGGGACGGTCATGCCTTGCGGACGCGGACGCCGCGGATCGGGCTTGGCCGGGCGTGGCTGACAGCGCGCCGCAGCGTTCCGGCCGGGGCAGGCTGCATCTGTACCTCGGGGTTGCGCCTGGCGCTGGAAAGACTTACGCGTTGCTCGCCGAGGGCTGTCGGCTGGCGGCTTCGGGTGCCGATGTGGTGGTCGGGGTGGCCGAGACCCACGGTCGGCCGGACACCGATGCCCAGATCAGGGATCTGGAGAGGGTGCCGCCACGGCGGGTGGCCTACCGGGGCGCGGCGTTCGAGGAGCTTGACCTGTCCGGCGTGCTCACCCGCCGCCCGCAGGTCGTCTTGATCGACGAGCTGGCCCATACGACTGTTCCCGGCTGCCGAAATGGCAAGCGCTGGCAGGACGTGGAGGAGCTGCTGGATGCGGGCATCGACGTCGTGTCGTGCCTGAATGTCCAGCATCTGGAGAGCCTGAGTGATACGGCGCAACAACTGACTGGCGTTGCTGTGACCGAGACGGTCCCCGACGCGGTCGCCGCCGCGGCCGACCGGGTGGATCTGCTCGACATCGGCCCGGCGGAGCTGCGCGACCGCATGACCCGCCTCTACCCGCCCGACACAGCTGAGCGGGCGCTGAGCGGTTACTTCCAGGAGGGGAACCTGGCAGCGCTGCGCGGCCTGGGCAGGCGGTGGATTCGCGGGCACAGTTTCGATGGGACGCTGCCGTCCGCGACCCCATCGCCTCGGGGCGCCCCGATCATCGCCGCCCTGGCCGGCGAGCCCGAGGGCGGGCACGTGCTGCGCCGTGCGGCACGCCTTGCGGCGACCGGCGGAACGGAGCTGATCGGGGTGTACGTCCGTGAGCCCAGCGGCCTGGTCCAGCCCGAACCGCCGTGGCTGGAAGGCCAGCGCCGGCTGCTCGCCGAATTGGGCGGCCGCTATGCGGAGATCACCGGTGCCGACGTGGCCATGGCTGTACTCGACTTCGCCCGCGCCGAGCATGCCGCCCAGCTCGTCCTCGGCGCTACCCGGCGCACTCGCGCGTACGAGACGCTGCACGGTTCTGTGATCGCCCGCACCATCCGGCACGCCGGCCCGATCGAGGTGCACGTCATCCCGGCACTCCAGCCACCCAAGCACCCGCTGACCGCGCACCTGAGGCTCCAGCCGCGCCACCGAAGGGTGGCGTTGCCGCCGAGGCGACGGCTTGTGGGATGGCTGCTCGCCGTCGTGGCGCCGGTCGCCATCACCGCGGCCCTGACCCCGCTGCGGTCCTCGCTGGGCCTGGCAGGTGCACTGCTGTGCGTCCTGCTGGCGGTCGTCGCCTCGGCGCTGGTCGGGGGCATCCGCCCGGCAGCGGCGGCCACCGTGATCGGCTTCCTGGCCGCGGACTTCTTCTTCACGGTCCCGTACTACAGCCTGCGAATCGACCGCACGATCGACGTGGTCGGGCTGATCGTCTTCGCCAGCGTCGCGGCGGCCACCGGCCTGCTGGTCGACGTCCTGACCACACGAGGGATTCAATCAGCGCATTCACAGGCCGAAGCTGACAGCCTCGCCCGCCTGGCAGCGGAAGCACTGGCGCTGGGCCCGGGCGCCCGCCAGGGGATGGCCGCCGCGCTGCGGCGTACGTTTGAGCTGGACGCTGTGGCTGTCTTCCGGCGCGCCGGTCCGGGCTGGCAGGTCATCGCGGCAGCGGGCGAACCGGTGCCCACCGCACCGGACGAGGCCCAGTTCCAGGCCAAGCTCACCGGCGGGGACATCCTGGCCCTGGGCGGCAACAGGCTTGCCGCCCAGGACGCACGGCTGCTGCGGGAATTCGTCACCGAACTGGGGCTCGCCCAGGAGCGGATGCAGCTCCGCCGCATCGGCCCGCGCCCCAGCGGCGATCCAGCTACCGACGGCGCGGACCAGCCCGCGCCGTAGACCTGACATGGCGAGGCGACCGCGGACATGACCCTGGTAGCCGGACTCTCGCTGGCGCACGGATTGAGGAGGTCCGTGGGTGCAAGACATCGCGTTCGTCGCGGCGATGGTCCTGCTCACGGCGGTGGTGGCGCTGTTCATCGCTGCGTGCAACATGCTTATGGGACCCGGCGAGCAGGTACTGGCCGAGAGTGACCGTGGCGACGCCGACGCGGCCCGGACCGACAGGCGGCCTGACATCACTGGCGATGACGTGACCAGCATCATCATCGCTGTCCTTTTTGGGGGCCTATTTGATCTACTGGTGACCCGGTAACGGATACGGATCGACCGCACCGACGCGCTGCGCCGCGTCGTCAACCGCCTGGCCGGCATCCCGCGCGGGGCTGCTTGAAGACAGGCGCCGGCTGCGACGAGCACGCCGCCTGGGGACATCGCAGCTAGCGCTAGCCGGGTGCCGTATAGACCTCCGCCTCGCACGCTACCGCCGCCCTGTGCCCGATCCCCGGGCGGGCCATCGGCATGCCTGCCGCATTCTGATCGCAAAAGGCTCCCGGACCTCCCGTTGACAACAAGCGCGATGGGGTGTCTCGTCCGTCTTCACCGCGGACGTCGTCTAGCAGCATCTACGTGTCGTCCGCGCTGATGGCCTCGTGGGTGTGCAATTGAATACGAATCCCGAAGGGGTCGACCACGTCCAGCGCCCAGCCAAGATGAGCCTGGCGTGGGCTGGTGTGCTCGGCCCCGAGTTCGGTCAGCCGCTTGTCCCAGAGCACCAGGTCGGCACGGCTGGCGACCCGGAAACTGAGCACCGCGACCGCGCTCCCCAGCCCATGCCATGCCGAGGCCAAGTCCGGCGGCTCTCGCAGACACAGCAGCATCCCCTTCGGGTGCTCAAGCATGACCATGCTGACGCGGTCTTCCTCCTCCTCGATCAGGACGCGCTCGAAGCCAAAGACGCGCTCGTACCAGTCGCCGCTGCGATCTAGGTCCTTCGCTGGCAAGCTCACATGGTGAAACCCGCAGATCTGCGCCATATCCCGACCTTAAGACCGCGCCGCCGCCGTAGCATCGCCCGCGAGCATTCTCGAAAACAGTCGGGACCGGCGGGATTTGATTCCCTGTGGGGCTGGTGTGTCACGGGGGTCGCAGGAGGAATTTGTGGCCTGTTGGAGCCGGGTGGAAATGCTGGCGGGGTCTTCGGTGTAGCGCACGTGGCTACGCGGGTGGAAGGTGCCGGTGTAGGCGAAGGTGGCGAGGTCGTCGAGGATGTCGTCACCGGCGGATTGCAGCCATTCGTGGAGGCGGGCGGTGAGGTCGATGAGTTCGCGCAGGTCGTCGGCCTGGTCGGGATCCAGGATGTCGCAGATCACGTACAGTCTGCCGTGGTCCAGCACGGTCCAGGCGCGTTCGGCGAGGTGCCCGGCGACGACGAAGCAGCCCTTGAGGTGGTGGCGCCGCGTGCGGTCATCCGCAGGTAGTAGATCCTCGCGAGCTGGGGATCTTGTTTTCGGGCGGGTCGGCGACGCGGACGAAGGTGGCGCGCAGCAGCGGCGGCCGGGCCCTGCTCGTCGGCTGGCCCTTGCGGTCGGTCTCACCGGTCTGGCTGGCCCGTGGCGCTAGCCCGACGAAGGACTTGAAACCTGCGCCGTCGGGGAACCGGCCGGGCCGGACCCTCCCGGCGACCAGGACCGGGGCGCTGACCTGCGCGAATCCGGGCATGGGAGCGGGCGAGCTGGCGCGGATCGACCTTCTTGCAGCGTTTCTCGCGGGCAGCGGCATGGGCGGCCAGCTCAGCCTGGACAGCCGGTGCGGGTCAGGTTAGTGCCGGGTGCATCTCGGGGCGGCCTGGTCATCAACGTCAGATTCCCACAACAGTATCGGGCAGCAGAAGTGGCTAGGGATTGGCGCGTAGGGGCCAGGACCACGGGCATCAGCGCAGGCTGGGGGAGTATCCCTGGCGGCCTCGGAGGTGGTTCGGGCTGCGGGCTGCGATCCCTTATTGACTTTGACGGCCCGCGCTTTCCGTCCGGCGGCCGCGGGGCGGCGTGCGCTGCTACCGCCAATGAACAGGACTTTGGCCGCTACCAGCGCCCGCGGGTGCGGCGCATTCTGATAATAGCCGCCGGGGAGGTGGACGCCTTGACGGAAACTGCGTCCGGCACCGGGGTACGTGAGCAGTTGGCGCACTGGGTAGTGAACGCCTTGATCGGGGCCGACCAGGCGGCGCGGATTGAAGCAACCGAAGCGGCACGGGGCGGAGGGCTCCAGGCCCGGGTCGCGGCTCCCGCTGCAATTAGCAGGTCCGGCAATGAGGGGCCCCGGCCGGGTCCGGCCGGGGCAGGTCGGCCCAGGAGAACAATTCGGCATCCTCGGCGCTCCGCCCATCGTGCTCTGTCCCCTTTCTGGCATGGAACCGCAACTGTTCGACCTCCCAATTACGGCCGAAGCCGACAGCGATGCCCCTTTTGGATTCGAGGGTACGGAACCGTGTCCCGTATCACGCCGGCGCGTTCGCAGTGCGATGCGGATGCACCCAGGAGAGATTCACCCCGGCGTCGGCCGAGAGGAGGGTGAGTCACGATGAGCGTAACCTCCGGGCAAGAGCGGATCGTCGTCGGCATCGACGGGTCGCCAACGGCGAACGAGGCGTTGGCCTGGGCGATCGATGAGGCACGCCTTCGGGGACGCGGGCTGCGTGTCATTCATGTCTTTCCCGCCTTAATCTCGATTGTTGGAACGAGGGCCCACGAGTACCTGCCTCAGATCGAGAAGGAAGAGACTGCCATATTCGAGCGGGCGCTGGCGGCAGCGCCCCCGATGGATGATCTTGATGTCGAGCGCATTTTGGTGGGCGGGAACCCTGCCGAGGTGCTGGTCGATGCCAGCCGGGGAGCGAACCTGCTGGTCGTCGGGTCACACGGGCGCGGGCGTTTCCACGGGATGCTCCTGGGTTCGGTCCCCATCCACTGCGTGCAGCAAGCGCACTGCGCGGTCGTTGTGGTCCGCCACGACGACTGAGCCCACGCGAGCACCACCCGACCTTCGCCGCCGGACTTCGCCGCCGCCGCAAAGGACACCGCCGCAAAGGACATCGGCCTGACCGATGAGAAAAGGCAGATCGCCGATGAGCGCCGCGATTGCGGATTCCCTGACTGACAGCGCACCCGGATTCCGATCGTTGCATCCGGGATTGCCGCATGCCGCGCCGACCGGCCGCCATGCGGCACGTCTGCCATGGAGTGTTTGGTGGCGTACTCGCGCAGCTGTCAACCCGCCTCGGCCCCGCAACCGGCAGCCGCGGGCCTTGGGCTGGGCTGGCGCCGCGACAGCCGCTATTGTCACGCCATGGGGCATTGGCGCGGTGCTGATCGGCATCGATGGGGTGCTGACCGTGTCGTGGAAGCCGCTTGATGGAGCGGTCGGGGCGCTGAAACGGCTACGCGCGGCGGCGCTCCCGCTGGCGCTGGTCACTAATACCACCTCTCGCATGCGGGCACTGGTCAAGACCGGCAAGTACCTCCAAGGCGCGCACCGCAGCGCCACCGGCACGCCCGGCCACATCCTCGCCTCCTTCGCCGACCTGCCAGCCCTGCTGGAGCAAATGCCATGAAAGTGCCACCCCGGAGCGGTCCGATGAAGCGCACGGTCGACGGGGTTGCGTGCGTCGTAGCCGCGCGGCCACGCAGCACATGCCGCTACCTGCGGAAAAGCCTGCAAGATCAACTTGACCAGGGAAGTCGGTCAGAGGTCACCTGAGGGGCCGCTCAGTCGTTCCGTGACGCGCGCGAAGGTCTCGTACGGCCCGTTTGACGATGGCCTGGACCGCTTCGCCGTTCTTATGCGACTGCTCGGTGAGCCACCGCCGCTCGTCGTCGGTGAAACGGATGGATACCGGCTTACGCCGGTGCCGGTCAGCCATCGCGGGGCGGATCCTCTAGCCGCTGGTCGACGTGCATGTCCTGGCCGGTGATAGTGATCCGAAGTGTCCGCTCGTCGGCGAGATCGGTGAGCAGAAGCCAGCACCGGCGGCCGTCGTCTTCCAGGTAGCCGTCATGATGGCCGCCGGGATGGTTCTCCCAGTGCAGGCTCCTGAACCGCAGTCCGCGGATCTGGGCTCCGTCAAGCACCAGGTCGTCGGTGGGAATTGTGGACAGCTCGTGAATCTTGGTGGTGGTCATTGCACCCACCCCCTTGTGGTAGTTCCACTTTACCGTGTGGCGGAGTACACCGAAGCCGGACACCGGCAAGCCGGCCGCTGACCGTATGCTGCTGGGCGCACCCAGGCGGGGGTCAGGGTGTTCCCGTCGCGCGTCCCGGGTGTCGTTGGCGAGCGGGTCAGCACGCCGGCGCTGCCGGAAACCCCGGCGGCGTCGGTCATGGCTGAACCGTACCCGGAGTGCTCGGCGGCAGGTGGCTGGTGAACCAGTCACGGGCTAGTTCGGCGGCGGCGGTGAGGGTGCCGGGTTCCTCGAACAGGTGGGTGGCGGCGGGTATCACGGCCAGGTGGTTCTCGCAGCGCAGTTCGGCCTGGGCCTGGCGGTTGAGGTCGAGCACGGCGTCGTCGCGGCCGCCGACGATGAGCAGCGTGGGTGCCCGCACCGAGCCGAGGCGGGGGCTGGCGAGGTCGGGGCGTCCGCCGCGGGACACCACCGCCGCGATGCCGGTGCCGGGCTGCGCCGCGGCCCATAGCGCGGCGGCGGCGCCGGTGCTGGCGCCGAAGTATCCGACCGGCAGGCCCGCGGCGCCGGGCTGGGCGG
>DATIYI010000310.1:0-23802 GCA_035517695.1 Streptosporangiaceae bacterium | reverse complement strand
GCGGACCTTCACCAGGGGATCGGCCGACTTCGCGCGGGCCCGCGTCCTGGTCGCCCTCGACCTGCTGGCCTGGCTGGATCACCGCGGCCAGGCCCTGAGCGACCTCACGCAGGCGGACCTGGACCAGTGGCTCGCCGACGGCGCCACCACCCGCCGGGCAGTGCGCTACTTCCTCCAGTGGGCACGCCGCCGCGGCCTGGCCGGCGAGCTGACGGTGCCACTCCCGCCGCGCCAGGAACCGGCACTGCTGCTGGCTGAGGACGCCCATATCCGGCAGCTTGACCAGTGCCTCTCCGACGAGGCCATGCCCTTGGACCTGAGGGTCGGGGGAGCGCTGGTTCTGCTGTTCGGGATGCTGGTCAGCAGGATCACGCAGCTGACCAGGGACGACGTGATCGAGGACGGGCAGGCCACCTGGCTCGCCATCGACGGGCATCGCCTCATGCTGCCATCCCGGCTCGCAGTCCTGGTCCGCCAGCTGCGCGACCAGGACGAGCCACGATGGACTCTGGGTCGCCTGGGAACACCCGCGCCGTGGCTCTTCCCCGGCCAGAGCCCGGCCCGGCCAGCGGTGGATATCCTGCTCGGGGTTCGTCTGCGCCGCTACGGCATCGACGCCCATGCCGGCCGCAACACTGGCCGCCTCGCCCTGGCCGCCGAGCTGCCCGCTTCAGTGCTGGCCGACCTGACGGGCATCAGCATCGGCACCGCGGAGCGATGGTCGCAATGGGCCAGGCGGGACTGGGCTGCCTACGTCGGTCAGCGCGCTGCCGATGACCGCGCAGACACCGCCGACCGGAAACCTGCTAAACAAACCAGCTAAACATGATAATCGCGACTAGGATTAGGTCGTTTAGTAGGTTTGATTGGGAGGTTCCTTGCGCAGCTTCGCCGACCTTGACACGCTCATCGGGCTGGTGCCAGCCCAGGTCGTCACCCGGCTCAGCGCGATCGACTTCGGCCGGGGCTCCGAAGCTCTCTACCGTGACCAGATGCCCGGCCTGCTCACCGAGCTCGCCGACCGGGCCCGCGTCGAGAGCATCACCGCCTCGTCCGCCATCGAGGGCATCATCGTCGCCGACGCCGATCGCGCTCAGCGGATCATCAACCGGCAGGCCACGACGCTGCGCAACCGCAGCGAGCAGGAGCTGGCGGGCTACCGCGACGCCCAGGACTACTTGTTCCGGCACGACTGGCGCCCGCTGAACGCCGGCCTGATCTTGCACCTGCACCGTTTGCTGTTCGCTCACACGGCAATGCCCGGCGGGGCATTCAAGACGGAGGACAACCTGGTGGTGGACCGCTCGCCGGACGGCTCAACCACAGTCCGCTTCAAGCCCGTGCCGGCCGCGAGCACCCCGTTCGCCATCGACGACCTGATCAAGCGCTACGAGCACGCGGTTGCGGCAGGTGAGCACCATCCGGTGCTCCTGTCCGGGCTGTTCGTCCTGGACTTCCTCGTCATCCATCCCTTCGAGGACGGCAACGGGCGAGTGGCCCGCCTGCTCACCGGTGCCATGCTCGGCGAGCACGGCTACACAGTCGGCCGCTACGTTAGCCTTGAGCAGGCGGTCGCCGAATCGGCTGACGCCTACTACCAGGCGCTCCTGGACTCCACCCACGGCTGGCACGAGGACACCACCGACCCCTGGCCTTGGCTCGGCTACTTCACCAGCGTGATCGCCGGTGCCTACGCCGTCTTCGCCGACCGTGCCGCCGCAGCCCATAGCCCGGGGACCAAGCAGCAGCGCATCCGCGAGCACATCCTGCGCCACGCGCCAGCCACGTTCCGGCTAGCCGACGTCAGGATGGCGGTGCCCGGCGTCAGCGACCAGACGATCCGGCTCGTCCTGGAGCAGCTGAGGGGCGAGGGCAAGGTCCGGGCCGACGGGACAGGCCGCTCCGCGACCTGGACACGACTCCCGAATACCGCACCCTCCGAATAAGTACCCTGCGCCAGTACTCTGGGCGAAGTCGCGACGCAACATCTGCGCTGACGCGAATAACTGAATAGCCGCAGGTCATCGGAGGTGATGAGGTCCGTCGCCTCATCACCTCCGATAACCTGATCCACGTAGTCCGCTTACGACGAGTATCAGGGTGCGTCGGGGATCTGCTCGGTCTGTGGGGAAACCAGGTCCCGCCAGCGAATGGCCCCCCGGCAGTCCGATCTGCCGCGACTGCCCGACCATGACGAGCCGCCTGGCCATGCGCTATTTCATCCAGTGGGCAAGCGCAAGCGCCCGCCGCGTGACCGACAACCTGGTCAGCGACGCTGCCTATGACACCTTCAGCCCGTTCACCGCATGTGCAGGTCGGCGCCGTCGATACCCAGATTCACGACCACGCCAGCTCATGGTGCCCAGACGCTCAGCACCCGGTCGATGCCGCGCTTGACACGGTCCCTCGCGGTTTCGCGTGGAACTCCTGACATGAGCAGCGAATCGTAGCCGGTGTCCTCGTGCCGTACGGATGCCACGACCGCGAGCTTGATCGCGTCCTCGTCAAGCGCCCGGCCAGCGGCAGAACGGCCGACCCGGCCGGTCCCCCTCGTGCCGGTGTGGCGGGCAATGGCCTCCGCCCGCGTGACCGGGCAGCCAGGGAACAACGCCACGATGCCGGCTGCCAGGCGAGCCTGGAATTCGGTGTCCTCGTGCGCGCGGCGCTCGGTGTCGCGTTCGCGGCGCCGCATTCGCGCGTCCTGGTCGGCGAGGCACTGCCGTTCGGCCTGCTCGAGCGCGGGCTCTTCTACCAGCACTCCCTGCCGCTCGTAGCGCTTTCTCGATCGGCTCCAGCGCACGGCGACGGCGGACAGCCCGCTCGCCTTCTTGGCACGGCGGGTGAGGGCCGCGTCTCCCGCTCCGAGAAACACCAAATGGTCCATGTCCGCGCAGGTCAGGCACAGTTGTCCGGCGTCGTCCATGATGAGGAACGCCCCAGTGTCGCCGCATTTCGCGCATGACCAGTCCTTGATCGGCATGACCACGACGAGGTCAGGCGCCTTGCTCTTGCGCTGCGTCAGACGCTCGCGTCTGACCTCGGACAAATCTGGCGAGATCCAATGCGTGCGGTACGCGCGCTCGACCCCGGGATCACCGTCGGCGGTGAACCGCAGCGGTCGCCGGTCCCTCGCGGCGGCTACGTAACCAGTCTCGGCCGGCGTCAGGCCTGCCGTGTTCGCCCAGCGGTCAAGGTATTCGAGCACCGCCGCGCGCTTGTCCGGCTGGGCCGACACGGCGAGTTCCAAGTGGTCGACCCGGCCCTGCCGCCAGTTGTCGATCAGGCGTTGCGGTAGCCAGCCGATACCGGTGAGCACGTCAAGCGGCGCCACGTAATGCTGCCTGGCGAGAGCGGTCTCGGCGGCCGCGGCCACCCGGCGTTCGAGTTTCGACGGGGGATTGCGGCTCACGGATCGAGGGTACAGTCGGCCGAGCGCGGCACCGCTGTCCCCCGGCCACATTTTTCCCTAACGGCTGCCGTGGTGAGGCGCCGGCCATAGGCGGCACCATCCGGCGCGGACGGGCATACAAAGTGGTGGACGACGAGCCGGACAGTTGGCACCCGTTCATCGACGCGATGGCTGACAATGGCGCCCGGCGCCTGGGGCCGGGCCTGGTCGTCGCCGTCTGTACAGCGGCAACTGTACAGGTTCAGGGCTGCGCCGCCCTGACATGATGGCGATATGCGAACGCTGCGCACTCCCGATGACCGTTTCGCCGGCGTGCCCGGTTTTGGCTATGAACCGCACTACGCCGACGTGGCGGACGGGACGGGCGGCACCCTGCGGATGGCCTGGGTAGCCGCTGGCCCCGCGGACGGCCCCCCCGTTCTGCTGCTGCATGGCGAGCCGAGCTGGTCGTTTCTCTACCGGAAAGTCATGCGGGTGCTCGCCGATGCGGGCTTGCGTGCGATCGCGCCCGACATGCCCGGCTTCGGCCGTTCGGACAAGCCCTCCGAAGCGACTGATCACAGCTACGCGCGGCACGTCGAATGGATGCGGTCACTCGCGTTCGACAGCCTCGGTTTGGAGGGCGTCACGCTGGTCGGGCAGGACTGGGGCGGCCTGATCGGGCTGCGGCTAGCCGTACAGCATCCGGGGAGGTTCGCCCGGATAGTCGCGACCAACACCGGGCTGCCCACCGGCGATCAGGAACTGCCGGAAATCTGGTGGGCGTTCCGCCGGGCCATGACCAGCGCACCGTCGATCAACATCGCCAGGTTCGTCCAGTCAGGCTGCAAGAAGCCGCTGACCGACGATGTGCTCGCCGCCTACGAGGCGCCCTTCCCCAACGCCAGTTACCAGGCGGGGCCGCGAGCCATGCCTGCTCTGGTCCCTGCGACCCCGGACGATCCCGCCGGACCGGCCAATCGGGCGGCCTGGCAACGGCTGCTCAGCTGGGAGAAGCCTTTCCTGGTCGCGTTCAGCGACGGCGATCCAATCACAGGGGGAATGGCCCCAGCCTTGAAGCGGGCGATCCCTGGCGCGGCGGGCCGTAACCACCCGGTGATCGCCGGCGCCGGCCATTTCCTGCAGGAGGATGCGGGCGAGGAGCTGGGCAACATAGTCGCGGCGTTCGTCCATGAGACGGCCTGACGCTGCCGGGGCGGGTACGTAACGGAGCGTTGTCCTGCCGGGTCCCGCGCTCGTTCCCGTGATCGTCCCGCGGTCAGTCGCGTGACCGTCCCGCGCTCGGTCCGCGATCGGGTTCCGCGATAGGTCCGGCGATGGTCTTGCGGTCGTCTCGCGATCCCCACCAATCCCTAAAGCCGCTTCAGCGCCAAACACCAACAGCGCTTACAACCGTTCAGCGGCGAGAATACGTAGGGTAGCGGCGCATTCTTCCGATCCGTGACAACATGCGTAGCGAGGCGAGGCAGCCCACGATGGACGGTGAATGGGCGTGCGGCACTGGCCGCAGCAGGGGCCGCAAGGCTTGGGCGGCAAGCATTGGGCGGCAAGCATTGGGCGCAGCCACGTAACCGTGCGCGGTAGTCATCCGTTGTGACGGATCTCTCGAGCGCGGGGCAGCGGGCCCGGAAGCAGGCCGGCCTATTTGGCTTGTTCCTGACGCGGATTCTGCCCTTGTTACAGTTCGAGTGATGCCGCGTCCGCCGTGTGTGCGCTATACAGGGACGAGTGCGAGGGAGCAAGGTGCGGCCTCAAGAGAAATCCTCGTCGGGCGGTAACCCGGCGCAGGACTGGCTGAACCGTGCTCGGTCCGCGTTTGGCCGCGCGCCGCTCGGCTTGAAGATCATCCTTCTGGTGATGTCCGTTGTGGCGGCCGCCCTCGCAGCGCCGTTCCTCCTGCTCGCCGCCCTAGGGTTCGGGATCGTCGCGGTGCTCGAGGGCCGCCCCAGCGTGGCCGCGTCGCTTTCCGTCGCGATGTGGGGCCTCGCTGGGGCGATCGTCGGTGCGGGCGGACACAAAAGCTGGCTGTTCCCGCTTCTCGCATTGCCGTTCGCGGTGGTCGCGGCGGCGCACGCCGCTACCCTCTCGCGCTGGTATGTGCCGTGCCGCACCGTGGCGTGGGCGCTGCTCTGGTCGGTGCCAGCGGGCGTCGCGGGCTTGCGAATCTGGCCGTCGCAGCCCGTCATCGGCTTGGGCGCCGCCTGGCTGCTCGCTGTCGCCGTGCTCGGCTGGCGGCTGGCCAAGGCGATGCAGGATGAGCGCGTGCGCGGGCGTACACGCGTGCGCGCGGGCGCCGTCGGCGCGTACGGCTACGCCCATTCCGCTGATGTCGCCGTCCGCGAGCAGGCCGTTGCCGGTGAAGCCGCGAGGCCGCGGGAGAAGGAGCCAGGCGGCGCAGCTGCAGAAACCGCGTTGCCGGAGATCTCGGTGGACGAGGCGATGGCCGAACTCGCCAGCATGATCGGCCTGGAACCGGTCAAGGAGCAGATCAGATCGATCGCGTCGTCGATCGAAGCGGCCCGGATGCGAGCCCTCGCAGGTTACGCGACCGACAAACCGATGCGCCACTTCGTGCTCCTCGGCCCGCCAGGCACCGGCAAGACCACCGTGGCGCGTGTCATCGCCAAGATTTTCTATGCCTTCGGGCTGCTCGACACGCCATACGTGGTTGAAGCGCAGCGGGCCGACCTGGTCGGCGAGTTCCTTGGCGCCACGGCGATCAAGACCAATGAGCTCGTCGACGCGGCTCTCGGCGGCGTCCTTTTCGTCGACGAGGCGTACAGTCTCGTGAACGAGGGCGACGGCCAGGCCGACAGGTTCGGCAACGAGGCCGTTCAGGCACTGCTCAAACGGGCAGAGGACGACCGCGAAGACCTCGTCATCATCCTCGCCGGATACGACAAGCAGATGGAGGACTTCCTGGCCAGCAACCCCGGCCTGGCGTCGCGGTTCGCCACCCGGGTGAAGTTCCCCAGTTATACGGCGGCCGAGCTGCTGCAGATCGCCGAGTCCTGCGTGGAGCGGCGGGGCGATGTGCTTGACGCCGACGCGCGGCCAGCCCTGTGGCGGATGTTCGAGGAGGTGGCGCGCCGTCGCATCGTTGATGACCTCGGCAACGGGCGGTTTGTGCGCAGCCTGGTAGAAAAGGCGGCGGAGGCGCGTGACGTGCGGGTCATGAGCAACGCACACGATCCGGATCCGGCCGAGCTCATCACCATCTGCCCGCCTGACACCGATCGCGCGTTCGCCGAGCTCACCTCTCGTTTCCGCGGGTACGAGCAGACGCCAACGTTGGCGAGCGCGCTAGCCGAGTTGGATGGCCTCATCGGCCTCGAGCCTGTGAAGCAACAGGTGCGTGCGATCACCGCTCAGCTCCAGGTGGCGCGCATGCGCGAGCGCCAGGGCCTGGCCAGCATGCCGCCCGCGAGGCACTTCGTGTTCACCGGCCCGCCGGGTACGGGCAAGACCACGGTGGCGAGGGTCCTCGGCCGTGTATTTGCCGCGCTCGGTCTCCTTGCGCGGCCTACGGTGGTTGAGGCACACCGCGGCGATCTTGTCGGGGAGCATCTGGGTTCGACGGCGGTCAAGACCAACAAGGTGATCAGCTCCGCGCTCGGCGGGGTGCTGTTCGTCGACGAGGCATACTCGCTCAGCAACCACGGGTATTCCGGCGGCGACGCATACGGTGCCGAAGCGATCCAGATCCTGCTCAAGCGGGCGGAGGACGACCGCGACCGCCTGGTCGTCGTGCTGGCAGGTTACACAGCGGCGATGGAATCGTTCCTGGCGAGCAATCCGGGCCTCGCGTCACGGTTCGCCACCCGGGTGCGGTTCCCGAGTTACTCGGCCGCGGAGTTGCAGCGCATCGCGATGCATCTGGCGGGCCAGGCCGGCGACGTTTTCGACTCCGAGGCGCTCGCCGGACTAGGGCAGATCTTCGGCGAAGTCTGTGCGCAGGACCGGGTGGATGAGCTTGGCAACGGCCGATTCGCGCGGTCGCTGTTCGAGCGTGCTTGCGCGAACAGGGACCTGCGGGTGTCGCGGCTGGGCGAACGCGCGAGTGCAGCGGAACTGACGACCGTAACCGGCGCCGACATCCGCGCTGCCTGTCAGGACTTCGCAGCCCGCTGATCAGCGCTCAAGTTCTGCGCCTGTCGGCCAGCGGCAGGTCCTTCAGGCCCGGGTAGCGCCGGGGAGGGCAGTGCCGCCCCAGGGATGGTCGTGACGAGCAAGGACTGTGCCGCCACACCGAAAGGCCCAGCGGCGTCGTGCAGCGTCGTGCGGCAGGTTCCGGCGCCTTCCGGGCCGACCACGGAGGCCGATTCCAGGCAGACCCACTCATCTGCCGGGTGCCTGTGCAGGTGAAGCGAGAGGTCGAGGTTGTGATAGCTCCAGGCGGACCGGTCAAGCACGGCGCTTATCCCGCTGCCGAAGTCGGCGAGTGCGGCTGCTCGTTGCAGCGACGAGGGCAGCACGTCTGGCAGCAAGGGTACGAGCAGCCGCGCCCAGGCGACCGCGGGAGCGCGTTCGCGGAACGATCCGCGGACGAATCGCATCTCTACCGCTTCCTGGTAACCGAACCGGAAGGATGCGCGGCCAAACGACGACTCCTCAGCAACGGGCCAGGAGCAGCGCCGGCGGCCGTGCTCGCGGCTGGGGCAGTGCCGGTGGCGGTACTCGCGGCTGAGGCGCCGCCTGTGAGTCCGCGCTGAGCCAGGGGCGGCGGAGTGGGCGGCTGAGTCGGCGGCGGCTGAGTCCGCGGCGGCTGAGCCCGCGGCGACCGGGTAGGCCGCAGCTGAGTCGGCAGCGGCTGAGCCGTTTACAGCCCCCGCCATGAACAGGCCGGGTGCCACCTGCCATGCCCGGGCGCGGGCGCAGACCCGCTCATCATGCGTCAGGCTGGCGTCGACGCAGCGGGTGCGGCGCCCGTCCTTGACCACCTCGACATTTGAAGCAAGTTCAGCAACCGGCACCCCGGCCAGGAAATCGACGCTGAACTGCGGTGTCAGCCAGGTAACGCTGACCTGGCTGCGGCACGTACAGGCTGCCTTCCATCCGCACAGTTTGCCCGAACCATGCCCGAGACCATCCCGAGACCATCCCGAGACCGTGTCTGAGGGTGAGCCGGGGCCGGCCGACCCGCCTCATGTGAGTGGCCGATCGAATTACTCGCACCAGCACTTTCACCGGGCTCGAGTTTGTCGAACCCGGTCTGGTGCTGGTGTCCGAATGGCATCCCGACGCGGACACCCCGAACGCGCGCGACCATCCCGTTCTGCGGTTGGCATGCGCCCGCGTCGCGCGGAAGCCTTGATCGCGGATCCCGGGTGAGGCGCCGTCCGCGGCGGTATGAGAATCGCTCAGGTCTGCGGCGGCAGGTCGGCCAGGGCCGCGGCGATCTCGTCTTCGTCCGAACCCACCTCGTCGAGGGTTTCCATCAGCACGTGCAGGGCCTCGTGCCGTTCGGTGCCGAGATCGAGGAGCCGTTGCGCAGCCTCCCACAGTTCCGGCGGTTGGCCGCGCCACAACCTGTCGGCGAGCGCGACGTGATGGTCGAGATGGGTGTCCGCGTCATGTTGCGCGCCGTGCCTGCCGTTACCCCACTGGCTGCCGCGGCCGTGGCTGGCCGCTAGGAGCCTCCGGCGATCGGCGGGCTCAGCGGGGTTCAGGGAGTCCAGATCCACTTCGCCATAGCGGCCGGCGAGCAGCGGAAATGCGAAAGTCCGGCGCGCGAGCGCCTCCAGGTCACCGTCCGGCAGCAGTCGGTTGACCAGATCGCGGTCAAGCCCGAACGATTCAGGGCCGCGATAGGTCCGCGCGAAGGTGCCGATGGACTCGAACACGGCGTCGAGCGTTGCCCTGATCGCGCTTGTCCGCAACTCGCTCCGTCTCCCGGCCCATCGGGTCCAGGCGGCGAGGACATGCGGCATGGCGTCCTGCTCCGCCGGGCTCAGCACGACCTTGCGCGGCAGCCAGTCAAGCAGGAACCGCTCCACCTTGATGGGACTCATTCGCAGTGGCCGACGGAAATCATGGTCACAGCCGTAGTCGATGATGCGGTCGGTGCAGCGGCTTGCCGCCCGCCGGTCGGACAGATCCTCGGCCTCGTCCGAGGCGAGGAACTCCGCTGCGAGCATGGCCCGGTAGTCCTTGCTCCAGGCCAGGTGCCGTGGGCCAGCCGTGACCGCAAGCCCAGGGGCGGTCGCGATGGACCCTGCGACCTGGCGGCCTGGCGGGAGTGTGCGGATCCTCGCCCTGATGAACGCGTGATAGGCGGCGAAGGAATCGCTCACCGGCGGCGCGACGGCGCGGTCGGTCTCCGCCAGCGCGGCTTCGAGCATGCGGCGCGCCTGCCCGGGTGGCAATGCGTCGAATGATCCGTGGCCTGCGGTCTCCGGGTCTCCGGCAGCCGCACGGCCGCGCTCGAGCAGCTTGTCCACGTGCGAGGTAACCCAGCCGTCGCGGAGCATGCCGCTGTAGTTGTAGTCGACGGCAGCGACGAGCGCGTGCCTTTCCGCACCCGCGTAGCTGAAGACACAGACCACCTCGTCGTGGTCACCGTAGGTATCGCGGTTGACGTAGCACTCACCCGGCGCGACCTTGCCGACCTGGTCGGCCCAGCGCGGGCGCGGCACGCCGCGCTCCATCAGTTCGAGTGCGGCTTGCTCCGCCTGTGCGGCCTGGCGGGTGGTGCCGAGGCAGGCGATTCCCGCGAGCAGGGCAAGCGCTACCGGGTTGCGCTGGCGGGCGGCGTAAGCGACAAGGCCCTCGCCCACGAGTTCCTCGACATCGAGGCCGTGCCTGCCGCCGTCGCGCTGATTACGCTGTGTTCCCTGCTTACCCTCGTCACCAGTATCCAGGCGCTGCCCCCACCAGGTGCCGAGGATCTTGCTTATCATGAGTTCCGCGTCAAGCGGGCTGCGCAGCGCGAGCAATTCACGCGCTGCCGTGAGCATCTCCGCGAACAGCGCGTTCGGCGGCGGGCTTGCGCCTGCGGCCGCCCGGTGAGCCGCCCGCACGTTGCGCGGGCCATCGCTCGAACCGCCGCGCGGGCCCTGGCCACCGGTGGGTTTGCTACGGCGCTGGCTCACACTGTCGCCTTGTTGCCTCTCCGGCCGCGTGCCGCGTCGCCACGTCGACGTTACGGTGCCACTCGGCCACGGTCTCATCTCAATCAGGCCAGACACGCGCTGCACGTTTACCAGCTCGGCCCGGGATACGGACCAAGCCTCTCAGATGGGCGCACCGCGATGCCATCGCTACGGGGACGGCCCGCCCGCATCGTGACCTTCTCGGGTCGCGCGGGCGGAACCCGGGCCGCGGGACGCGAGCCCGGGTTCGCGGGCGCGAGCCGACATCTCGGCGCGCAGGCGTGAGCCGACTGCCTGCTACCCGGACGGCGGTACCGAGTTCACCAACCCGAGCAGACGCTCGCGCGCGACCCGTTCGACCAGTCCTGCCGTGACCGCGAGGCCCAGGTGGTCGGCGCACATCCAGGTGTCGGTGACACAGCGCTCGACCGTAGTGGCCGGCAGCGCGGGAAACTCGGCGGTGAGCCGAGTTGTGACTGTCTCGCTGGCGGCCAAATCCGTCCCACGAACCCGCTGCACCTGCGGGCCTGCGACGGCGCGCTCTATTACTGCCTGCATCTCGGACCTCTGTCAGCGTGTGTCAGCATGCCTGAATGACGCGGCATTGCTCCAGATCCCATTTCAACTGCGTTGACCACCATGTCAAGGGTCTGCAACGTAAACCGCTCGTTACTTCTTGCGTGGCCGCGGCTCGGGTGTGCTAGCGGGAGCAGCCCCGTGGGAATGACGACACTCGCGCCACTGCGCCGCCGGCCTGCCGCGTAGCAGCCTATACCCCTCAGGATCCCCAGATAACGGTCGGTTAGAGCCTCAGCACGTCTAGTCTAGGTCGCGCTCTATGAAACCGCCATGCCACGAATCAAGTGCCTCTGACCTGGGACTTCACGAATTTGCGGTAGGTTTCTGCCTTGACTTTGAGCGCCTCAGAGGCAGCCGGGCGCCGCGCGTGTGAGCCCCGGGTTGGGGCGCGAAAAACCTGCGCCTGGTGGTCCCGGGGAGGCCCGACGGTCACTGTCAACGTGGAGAACTCGGATGTCGCCAGGCGATCTTAGGCAGGGATTACGGGGAGGGGGAGAGGTGGCTGGGTTTGTCATCCGGCGCGCGCTCAGCCGGGTCAAGGGCCTCGCGCGCGTGCTGACCGCGCACCTGTCGTGCGTACCTGTCTCCAGTACCATGCCAAGACCGATAGCCTGCTGTATTCAGGGCACACTGTACGTCACTCAGCACGCAGCAGGCCGAAGGGAGCCATCGCATGACAGGCGCCGGCCCCCACCGGGGGACTTGCCCGTGAGCACGGACACCTCTGTGCCGCAGCCGCGGGTGTCTGGGCTGGCGGTATCCGACTCCGCGCTGCTCGCGACGCTGCTCCGCGAAGCGCCGATCGGATTTGCGTTCTTCGACCCGGACCTGCGCTTCCGCCGGGTGAACCGGACGCTAGCGCGCCTGCACGGGTTGGGTCACCGTGAGCATCTTGGGCGGCTGCCTTCCGAGATCTGGCCGCCCGACCTCGCCACCAGGGTGGAGTCGTCGGTGCGCCGGGTGCTCGCTGAAGACCGGCCGGTCTTCGAGGCCGACCAGCAGATTGCCACGGTCGTGGGGCCGGCGGCGCGACGGGAATCGCCGGAGCGACGGGAATCGCCGGATGGGCGCGATCATCAGGTGGACGGCCACGCGGAGGTGCACCACTGGGCGTTCTCATGGTTCCCTTCGCACGATACGGATGGCAAGATCACCGGCGTCGTCCTTATCGCCGTGGACGTCACCGACAGGCAACGTGGTGAAGAGGCGGTGCGCAGGAGCGAGGAGCGATACCGGTCCCTCGTCCGCGCTGGCGCACAGGTCGTGTGGGTGACCACGCCGACCGGTGACATCGCTGAGGACTCGCCCGAATGGCGGGCGATCACGGGTCAGACGCTCGGCGAGTACGTGGGCAGTGGGTGGCTGGACGCTATCCATCCCGAGGACCGCGAGCGCGTGGAGCACGCGTGGCGCGAATGCGTACGTACCGGCGCCGTGTTCGACACGTCCTACCGCGTCCGCACCCGCGCCCGGGCATACAGGTACTACGACGTGCGCGCGGTGCCCATCATGCGTGATGGTGAGGTGGTCGAGTGGGTCGGCGCCAACACCGACGTAACCGGCCAGCGCGAAGCCGAGGAAATGCGCGGCCGTCTCACCGAGCAGCTGTCTGCCGCGGCGCTGCGCACCGCCAGGCTGCAGCAGGCGACGTCAATGCTCGCTGAGGCGCTCACGGTGGAGCAGGTCGTCGAGGTGATCACCGAGGTCGGCCGGTCGGCGATCGGCGCGGACCGGTCGGCGGTGGCCCTGCTTGATCCTGAACGGCTGCGGTTGAAGACAATCAACGCGGTCGGCATCCCCGACGGTCCTGGCTCACACGAGGACGATATTCCGCTGGACCGGCCGAGCATCATGACGACCGCGATCTTGACCAGGCGGCCTGTTCTGGTCGAGACCCCGACTTCTCTGCGCGCGTACTTCGACCCTGAGGCCAACCTGGACCTCTTCCTCGATCACACGGATGAACGAGCGTGGGTCGGGCTTCCGCTGCTCGCCGCCGGTGCGCCGCTTGGCGCGCTCAGGTTCTCCTTCGCCCGGCCCAGGAAGATCACAGAGGAGGAGCGGGTTTTCCTGGAGGCGCTGGCCGGTCAGTGCGCGCTCGCGGTCGAGCGGGCCACCTTGTTCGAGCGCGAGCACACGACGGCGGAGACCTTGCAACGCAGCCTGCTGCCTGACCGCTTGCCCGACGTGCCAGGTATCGTCCTCGAGGCCAGGTATCTGCCGGTCACCAGCAACATGGAAATCGGCGGCGACTGGTACGACGCGTTCTTGCTGGCCGATGGGCGGCTAGCGGTCGCGGTGGGCGACGTTATGGGCAAGGGCGTTACGGCGGCGGCTGGCATGGGCCGGGTCCGCAATGCCCTCCGCGCGCTCGCGCTCAGCGACCCGCGTCCCGCGGCGGTCCTTACCGGCCTCGACAGGCTGTTTGCCGCCACTGAGCTTGAGGAGCAGGTGACGACCGTCGCTTACGTCGTCATCGATCCTGCGACCGGCGAAGGCGTCGGTGGCAACGCCGGTCACCTGCCGCCCCTGCTGCTGACGGCGGATCGGCCGCCGCAGCTCGACGCAACGCCCGCAGGAACCCCCCTCGGCTGGGCCAGCCCGCGAAGGCAGTACGCTTTCCGGTTGCAGAAGGGGAACACTGCGGTCTGGTATTCCGATGGACTTGTGGAGAGTCGTGATCGCGGCCTCGACGCCGGCCTTGACGAACTCGTCACGGTCGCCGGGCAGGCATCCCCGGAGGTGATCGCGCGTCCGGGCGGGCTTCTCGAGTATCTGGTCGACAGGATGCTCGCGGGTCACGAACAAGATGATGATGTCACCGTTCTTGTACTTCAGGTGCCGTACGAATGATGTGGATGAGCGCAGGTGAGAACCCGGAGGGAGCCGGTCACCGCAGCGGTCAGACTGCCCGATCTGGACGATCCACCGTCCAGGGCAGCCTAGTGTGGTGGCTGGGCATGGTCCAAGCAACCGGGTCCTCGGAGCAGGGTCCGAATCTCGGCAGATGTTCGCGGGAGAGGTATCTGTGTCGCCGGCCAGACAGCAGCGAGAAACAGCGGTCGCACTTGTGGATGACGCCGTGCCCGCGCCAGGCGAAGATGAGCCAGGCGCGGATTCCGGCCATGTGCGGCGGGGCGCGGCAAGCAAGCGGCCGCGCGCAGTGAAACAGTCGGCCACCGAGCCGGCCGCGGACGCCGAACGCGCTCCGCGCAAGAAGGATGCGTCCCGATCGGCTGAGGCCGGCCTTGCCGGACCTTCGCCGGAGGAACCGGCTTCCCAGCCAGCGGACGATGGGGACATCGGCCTGGACGGGGCGGTAGACGCCGCTGAGGGTGACGACCTCGATCTGGCCGGACCTGACGACGTCGCGGATCTGGACGACCTCGAAGAGGTCGACGTGACCGACGACGAGATCGCGGTGGAGATCGAAGCCGACGTGGTCGTGGATGAACCAGCGGACGTGGCCGACGCGGAGGAACCTGCGGATGGCGGCGACGGCCCAGAAGAAGTGACCGCCGGGCGCGAGGCCGATGGGCCGACCGGCGCTGTGCGCGAGACCGAGGGAGACGACGAGGCCTTCGTCTACGGTGACGACGACGAGGATCTCCCCGCGGCACAGGTCGCCGCCGCTGGTGCCACCGCCGACCCGGTGAAGGACTACCTCAAGCAGATCGGCAAGGTCCCGCTCCTCAACGCCGAGCAGGAAGTGGAACTGGCGAAGCGCATCGAGGCTGGGCTGTTCGCGGAGGAGAAGCTCGCCGCAGACGGCGTCAGGCTCGCCGCGAATGGCCGGGGTGATCTGGAGTGGATAGCCGAGGACGGCAGACGCGCCAAGAATCACCTGCTTGAGGCGAACCTGCGGCTCGTGGTGTCGCTGGCGAAGCGGTACACCGGGCGCGGCATGCTCTTCCTTGACCTGATCCAGGAGGGCAACCTCGGCCTGATCCGCGCGGTCGAGAAGTTCGACTACACCAAGGGATACAAGTTCTCCACCTATGCGACGTGGTGGATCCGGCAGGCCATTACCAGGGCCATGGCCGACCAGGCGCGTACGATCCGCATCCCCGTGCACATGGTGGAAGTGATCAACAAGCTCGCCCGCGTACAGCGGCAGATGCTGCAGGATCTGGGTCGCGAGCCGACACCTGAGGAGCTCGCGGCCGAGCTCGACATGACCCCGGAGAAGGTCATCGAGGTGCAGAAGTACGGCCGTGAGCCGATCTCGCTGCATACCCCGCTCGGTGAGGATGGCGACAGCGAGTTCGGTGACCTGATCGAGGACTCTGAGGCCATCCAGCCGGGGGAGGCGGTCAGCTTCACGCTGCTGCAAGAGCAGCTGCACTCGGTGCTCGACACGCTGTCCGAGCGCGAGGCGGGCGTGGTGTCGATGCGGTTCGGGCTCACCGACGGTCAACCCAAGACGCTCGACGAGATCGGCAAGGTCTATGGCGTGACCAGGGAGCGGATCCGCCAGATCGAATCCAAGACAATGTCCAAGCTGCGCCACCCCTCCCGTTCCCAGGTGCTGCGCGACTATCTCGACTGAGACTATCTCGACTGAGACTATCTCGACTGATCTGACGTCACGCCGTCGGCTGGCGTCGACCGATAACCGTGATCCCGGAGCGTATTCAGTGACATTCGCTAAGAATGCCGGGATCCTAATGTAGCGCCGCCGCTGCTCTCCCCAGCCGCCGCCCGCGGGCGGCGGCTGGGCGGGCGTGGCCGCGTCACCTGGGCCGGCGGCGACCGTCCCCGGCTGTGGCGGTGAGCAGCGTGGCCGCGTGGTCGGCCACGTAGGACTGCGATTCGCGCGGCATCCGCACGTAGCCCTGCGCGGGCGGGCGGGCGGGCAACTCCAGCGGCCGCCACTGGACGTCGCGATAGGGGATGCTCGAGAGCAGGTGCGCGATCATGTTGATCCTGGCGCGCCGCTTGTCGTCGCTTTCGACGACGTACCAGGGCGCCTCCGGAATGTCGGTGTGCACGAACATCTCGTCCTTTGCCCGCGAGTAGTCCTCCCACTTGGTGATCGACTCAAGGTCCATGGGGGACAGCTTCCAGCGGCGCATCGGATCGTCCAGCCTGGACCTGAACCGGATCTGCTGCTCAGCATCGCTGACCGAGAACCAGTATTTACGCAAGATGATCCCGTCTTCGACGAGCAGCCGCTCGAAGATCGGGCACTGGTGGAGGAACCGCTTGTATTCCTCCTTGGTGCAAAAGCCCATCACGTGCTCGACACCGGCGCGGTTGTACCAGCTACGGTCGAACAGCAGGATCTGGCCGGCCGCGGGAAGGTGCTCAACGTAGCGCTGGAAATACCATTCGGTGCGTTCCCGTTCGGTGGGTGCCGGCAGCGCGGCGATTCTGGCGATGCGGGGATTGAGGTACTGGGTTACCCGCTTGATCGTGCTTCCCTTGCCTGCCGCGTCGCGCCCTTCGAAGATCACGACGACGCGTCTTCGCTCGGCCCGCACCCACTCCTGAAGCTTGACGAGTTCCGCCTGCAGGCGGACCAGTTCGTGCTCGTAGATGCGACGCGGCAGCCGTTTGGTATCTGTGGCCTGCACCTTGCCGTGCGCTTTCTTGGCCTTGCCGTCCTTGCTGGTGCCGTCCTTGTGCGCCACTGTCGCCTCCCTCAGCTGAGTATGGACGTACCCGGCAACCGGCAAGTGATCCTGGCAAATCCGCATGGCCGGGTCAGGCGAGCGGGATGAGCAGGTCCTCCTCCTCCGACGTTCGGCAGGTGATGCGGAAGTTCGACACCCGTCAGGCTGAACGGCCCCGCGCGCTGCGGCCAGGGCAGTTCGTAGACGTCGAAGACCTGGTGGAGATCGGCGCGGGGTCAACCGCCGCCAGCCGCCCGATGACACCCTCGACGCAGAACAGCGGGATTTTCGGGAGGTGCCCGCCCCCGTCGGCACGTGCACGGTAGGGCGCGTGGGCGTCCAGGCAGTGGTCGGCGTGCCCGTGGGTGGTGACGACCGCGTCGATCTGATCGGCGGGGCAGCGTGCGAGCAGGCGCGGCAACGTCGCATAGCCGAAGGTCGAGCACGATCCTGAAGCGGTCCCGCTCGACCAGGAAGCCAGCCGCAGCTCGCCCGGCCTCCGGCCAGGCGCCGCAACTGCCAAGGACCCGCAGGTTCCGCATGGCAGCCATTCTGTCAGCACAGAATCTGTCAGCACAGAATCTGTTCAGCACAGACATGCCTGCGCGGGCCGGGTGCCGTGCGCGAACGGCCCGAGCAAGCCAAGAAAGGGCGCCCTTTCACCCATCAGGGAGGCGGGGCGCCCAGGGAAACGGGCTCAGCGCTCGCGCGTGGTCTGTGCCGTGCTGGAGAGCCGTTCGGTCTCATCCTGAATTTCCGCCGCTACCTTAGCCAGCACCGGCGCGTGCTGCCTGTTGTGATGAGCACAGAACAGCAGTTCTCCGGAGTTGGGGAGCAGGACGCGGACGAACGCCTGGGCACCGCAGCGGTCACATCTGTCCGCGGCAGTGAGCGGCTTGGTGGGGGCTAGAGCTCCGTTCAACGTCGCCTCCTCGCCTTCAGCTGGCTTGCTATCGTGCGTTCCGGCCGGTCAGCCGTGCGTTCCGGCCGGTCAGCCATCTTCTCTCTCAGCACAGCACAACACCTAACCGCAGCTCCACGTTCCCAACCGGAGTTCTCCTACGCCACGAGCGTAAGGCCAGCATTAAAGTGACCCAGGTTACTGGTGGCTTAATGTCACGTAATGTCACATGCATGTTCACTACAGTAGCCGGTTTCGATCACGGAAATGCCATGATCCGATACTCTGCGCGCTCATGCCCGGCGCGCGGCGTGCCTTTGCCGCTTTGTCGGCGGGACCGGCTACCCTGCGGTGAGGCATCAGTCCCCGCTACTCGCAGGGATCCACGCCTGGAGGAGACCACCAGTGACCGCCCCTATCACGACGCCCGTGCCCGGAGCGCCGACCGGCGCCGACGGTTACACGGCGCACCACCTGTCAGTTCTCGATGGGCTCGACGCGGTACGTAAGCGCCCGGGCATGTATGTCGGCTCCACCGACAGCCGGGGGCTGCTGCACTGCCTGTGGGAGATCTTCGACAACTCGGTGGACGAGGCGCTGGCCGGGTACTGCTCGCGGATCGAGGTCACGACCCACGCCGACGGCAGCGCGGAGGTGCGCGACAACGGGCGGGGAATCCCGGTCGACGTGGAACCCAAGTCCGGCCTGACCGGGGTGGAGCTCGTACTGACCCGGCTGCACGCGGGCGGCAAGTTCGGTGGCGGCTCCTACACCGCATCAGGCGGGCTGCACGGGGTTGGGGCCTCCGTGGTGAACGCGCTCGCCGCCCGGCTGGATGTCGAGGTCGACCGCGGCGGCCATACCCACGCCGTCAGCTTCAGGCGCGGTGTGCCTGGCGAGTTCGCGGGCCCGGGCCCACAGGCGCGGTTCACCCCCAGGCCGGGATTGCGCCAGGTCCGCAGGATCGCCAAGCGGGTGACGGGCACGAGAATCCGGTTCTGGCCGGACCGGCAGATCTTCCTGCGGGACGCGGACATTCCGCTCGGCTCGCTGGCCGAGCGCGCCCGCCAGACTGCCTACCTGGTGCCCGGGCTCACCGTGAGCGTGGTCGACGCCCGTGACCGGGACAGCCGCCAGGCCGGCCCAGCTGCGCAGGACCTGAGGGCCGAGCCGGACAGCCGGGCGGACCAGGAATTCAGGTTCGACGGCGGCATCGCGGAGTTCTGCGCCCACCTCGCGCCCGACGAACCCGTCACCGACGTGCTGCGCCTCGCGGGTTCCGGGCGGTTCACCGAGACCGTGCCCGTGCTCGATGAGCAGGGCCACATGACCCCGGCCGACGTGGAACGCGAGCTCAACGTCGACGTCGCGCTGCGCTGGGGCACCGGATACGACAGCGTCATGCGCTCGTTCGTCAACGTCATCGCGACGCCGAACGGCGGCACGCACATGACCGGCTTCGAGCGTGCGCTCGTCCGCGCCCTCAACGAGCAGTTGCGCGGCGTCAGGCTGCTCAAGAACGGTGACGACCCGGTCTCCAAGGACGACGTGGCTGAGGGGCTGACCGCGGTCGTGGCGGTGCGGCTGCCCGAGCCGCAGTTCGAGGGCCAGACCAAAGAGGTGCTCGGCACCCCCGCCGCGGCGAAGATCGTGGCGCAGGTCGTCGGGCAGGAGCTTCGCTCGTTTTTCGCCGAGCCTAAGCGCGGGCAGAAGCAGCAGGGCCGCGCCGTGCTCGAGAAGGTCGCGTCCGCGGCCAAGGCACGCATCGCCGCCCGTGAGCACAGGGAGAACCAGCGCCGCAAGAGTGCGCTCGCTAGCTCGGCGCTGCCCGCGAAGCTGGTGGACTGCCGGTCGGCGGATGATCGCAGCGAGCTGTTCATCGTGGAGGGCGACTCCGCGCTCGGCACGGCCAAGCTCGCCAGGAATTCGGAGTTTCAGGCATTGCTGCCGATCCGGGGCAAGATCTTGAATGTGCAGAAGGCGTCGCTGGCCGACATGCTGAAGAACACCGAGTGCGCCGCGATCATCCAGGTGCTCGGGGCTGGCTCCGGCCGTACCTTCGAACTGGACGCCGCGCGTTATCAGCGGGTCATCTTCATGGCCGATGCCGATGTTGACGGCGCGCACATCCGGTGCCTGCTGCTCACCCTGTTCCATCGGTACCTGCGGCCGATGCTCGACGCCGGCCGGGTGTTCGCGGCGGTGCCGCCGCTGCACCGGGTCGAGCTGGTGAAGCCCCGCAAGGGGCAGGACAAGTACCGCTACACCTATTCCGACGCCGAGCTGCACCGCAGCCTGCTCGAGCTCGAGCGCAGGAGCCAGCGCTGGCGGGAGCCGGTCCAGCGCTACAAGGGCCTCGGCGAGATGGATGCGGCACAGCTCGCGGAGACGACGATGGATCCACGGCGCCGCGCGCTCCGGCGGATTCGCGTTGATGACGCTGCCGACGCGGCGACCGTGTTCGACCTCCTGATGGGCAACGAAGTGGCGCCACGACGCGACTTCATCGTCAGTGGTGCCGCAGAGCTTGACCCGTCGCGAATCGACGCGTGAGCTCTTCTACCAACACGGGTTTAGGGCGTGTCCGGAGTGTGCGCGGCCAGGCCCGCGCCGACGGCCGCGAGCGGATGCGCGAGCCCCACCCCTGAGCCGTCCCGCTTGCCTGACGGGCCAGGCAAGTCGATCGGCGCGCCCGCCGCGGTCGCGCCGAGCGCGGGGGAGACGCCCGCCCAGGCGAGAATCAGCTCATCCTCGCCCTTGAGGAACCGGTGGCAGCGCACGCCACCGGTGCCGCGGCCCTTCGGCGGGAAATCGGCGTACGGCGCCACCTTTACGCTCGCGGCCGCCGTGCCGGGCAGCGCGCCCGCCCTGCCCGCGACCGTCACCACCACGGCGTCGCCGGATTCCGCCGGATCATCCACCGCGCCGAACCACACCACGTGGGCGCCCGCGGCAAGGCGTATCCCCGCCATTCCCCCTGCCGCCCGGCCCTGCGGCCGGACGGCCTCGGCGCTGAACCGCAGCAACTGCCCGTCGCTGGTCACGAACACCAGATCCGCGGTGTCGGCTGCGGCCGCCAGGCCCACAACCTGATCGCGGTCTTTGAGCGCGATCACCTCGAACTCCGCACGCGCCTGCGGGTAGTCAGGTATCACCCGTTTGACCACGCCATCGGCGGTGCCGAGGGTCAAGGCAGGAGCGTCGGCGGCCAGGCCGGCGAGCCCGACCACGGTCTCACCGGCAGCGAGCGCCACGAACTCGGTCACCGGCGCGCCGCCGGCCAGCCCAGGCGCGTGCGCGCTCGGCGGCAGCGCGGGAAGGTCGAGCACGCTGAGGCGGATCAGTCGGCCGGACGAAGTGACCACGCCGACGCTGCCCCGCGCCGTGGCGGGCGCCACCGACGAGATCACGTCGTGCGCGCCGCGCGGCCCAACTGAGGCTCCGGCGAGCGCGGCGCCCGCGGCGCTGGGTGGTGCGCCACGCGGCAACCGCTGCGGATCATCGTGGTCGGCTGCCGCGGCGCGGGCGATCAGGCCGGTCGCCGACAGGAGGACCGTGCATGGGTCGTCCGCCACCTCGAGCGGAACGGCCGCCGTCTTCGGCGCGCTGCCCGTGCCCTCGAGCAGCACGGTTCGCCGCGGCGTAGCGAACCGCTCGGCGATCTCCGCGAGCTCGCCGGAGACGACCGCCCGCAGCCTGGTCTCGGATTCGAGGATCGTGGTCAGTTCCGCGATCTCGGCCTGCAGGGTCTCGCGCTCATGCTCGAGCTCGAGCTTGTCGTATTTGGTGAGCCTGCGCAGCGGGGTGTCGAGAATGTACTGGGCCTGGATGTCGGACAGCTCGAACACGTTGATCAGCCGCTGCTTGGCTTCCGCCGCGTCCTCGCTTGAGCGGATGACCTGGATGACCTCGTCGATGTTGAGCAGGGCGATCACAAGGCCGTCGACCAGGTGCAGCCGCTCCTGGCGCTTTGCGCGCCGGTACTCGCTGCGCCGCCTGACCACGTCGATGCGGTGCTCCACATACACTTGCAGCAGTTCGCGCAGGCCGAGCACGCGCGGCTGGCCGTCGACGATCGCCACGTTGTTGATCCCGAACGACTCCTCCATCGGAGTCAGCCGGTAAAGCTCCTCAAGCACCGCCTCGGCGTGGAAGCCGTTGCGCACCTCGACCACCAGGTGCAGGCCGCGCTGCCGGTCGGTCAGGTCCTTCAGGTCCGCGATGCCCGCCAGCTTCTTCGCGTGCACGAGGTCCTTAATCCGGGCGATGACCTTCTCCGGGCCGACGGTGTACGGCAGTTCGGTCACCACGATCCCGGTCCGCCGCGGGCTGATCTTCTCGATCCGCGCCGCGGCCCGCGTCCTGAACGTGCCGCGGCCTGACTGATAGGCTTCCCTGACCCCGTCCAGGCCGATGATCTTCCCGGCGGTCGGCAGATCGGGACCGGGCACGAAACGCATCAACGTGTCGAGGGTCGCCTCGGGATTGTCGATGAGGTGCCTGGCCGCGGCGATCACCTCGCCGAGGTTGTGCGGCGCCATGTTGGTGGCCATGCCAACCGCGATGCCGGCGGCGCCGTTGACCAGCAGGTTCGGGAAGGCGGCTGGCAGGACGTCTGGCTCGGTCTCCTGGCCGTCGTAGTTCGGCCGGAAATCGACGGTGTCCTCGCCGATCGAGGCGACCATCTCCATCGCTGCGGGCGCCATCCGCGCCTCCGTGTAGCGCATCGCCGCTGGCGCGTCGTCACCGCCGAGTGAGCCGAAGTTCCCGTGCCCGTCGATCAGCGGGAGCCGCATCGCCCACGGTTGCGCCATCCGGGCGAGGGCGTCGTAGATCGCGGTATCGCCGTGCGGGTGCAGCCGGCCCATCACCTCGCCGACGACCCGGGCGCACTTGACGTGACCGCGATCGGGCCGCAGGCCCATCTGGTTCATCTGGTACAGGATCCGGCGCTGCACCGGCTTCAGCCCGTCCCTGGCGTCGGGCAGCGCCCGCTGGTAGATGACCGAGTACGCGTATTCGAGGTAGCTGCCCCGCATCTCCTCGGTGACGTCGATGTCGACGATCCGCTCTTCGAAATCCTCAGGTGGCGGGGGGGTGGTGGTTCCGCGTCGTGCCATGCGCCCATTGTCCCGGTCCGGCCGTGGATTCTGCATAACGGCTGCCGCGTGGCGCGCCGGTCAGGCGCATCGGGGGGTTCCGGGGGGTCGACCCCCCGGGCTGGCACTGCGCATAACGGCTGCCGCGTGGCGCGCCGGTCAGGCGCGGCAGGGCGGCGGAGGCCGAGGCTCGGACGATGCGTGGCTAGGACAGGCCCTAGAGCGCCGGGCGGGCGCCCACCTGGCTGAGCGCCTTGGCGGCGAGCCGGTTTCCTGCCGCAAGAGCTTCGCCTGGCGGCTTCTTGTCCAGCCAGGCGGGCAGGAACCCGGCGCAGAACGCGTCGCCCGCGCCGGTGTGATCCAGCGGCCTTTCGACCGCGAACGCGCGGACGTGCAAGGCCTCCGGTTGCCCATTCGCGTAGAACAGCGCCCCGTCCGCGTCCATCTTGATGACCACCTGTGGATACCACGCGGTGAGCACGCGCGCCGCCTGGTCGGGTTCCTCGCGGCCGGTGAGCACGCGCGCCTCGGGCTCGTTCGCGAAAAGCAGGACGGCACCGTGGCTGAGTTCGAGGAATGGCTCTGCGCCAACCCGCTCAACCGGGGCGTGCGAAGCCGCGTCCACGGAAATCGACATGCCCGCCCGCTTGGCCAGTCCGAACGCCGCGAGCGCCGCAGGCCTTGAGCCCTCGTTCAGCAGCGTGTACCCCGACATGTGCAGGTGGCTTCCCGGCGTGAACAGGTCTTTGGGCAGATCCTCGGGCGAAAGCGCCGCGTTGGCGCCAGGGTCGGAGAGCAGGGTGAGATCGCCCTTGTGAGTCACCATCACCACGCAGGTCCCCGTCGGCCGCTCCGGGTCCATCACGAGCCTGGCGTCCACGCCATAGCCCATGAGTTCCATGTCCCTGTTGCGACCGGCGATATCGGCACCGCGCCTGCCGACGAACGCCACATCGGTGCCCTCAATGGCCATCCAGGCCGCGATATTGGCACCGGAACCGCCGCCGTGCATCGTCACGGTTGCGGGCGTGTCGCTCCCCTTTACCAGCGGGTATGCCGCGCGGGCGACCGCATCCGTCATGAGATCACCAACGACGACCACTCGCGT
>DATIYI010000309.1:0-3831 GCA_035517695.1 Streptosporangiaceae bacterium | reverse complement strand
CCACCAGCAGCACCCGGTGCCCGTACACGGCCAGGTAGTCATCGCTCAGCCGCCGCAGCAGCCGGGCGAGCACCGCGGAGGCAAGATTCGGCCGCCGCCCCCCGGGCAGCACGCACAGCCGCTGATTGTTCGCGACGTGGACCAGCCTGGCGTACTGCTGTTCCCGGCTCCAGCCCAGGAACTTGTCCCGCGCGGCGCAGCTCAGCACGGCCGACCCGAACCCGGCAACCGCGACCCACTGCCCGTCCAGCTCGGCGACATAGCGCAGCACCTGGCCGGTCAGCCGGTGCCCGAGCCAGTGATGCTCATCCAGGCAAGCGTTGAACCGGCCGACCTCCCGAACCGAGATCGGCCGGATGGTCACACCGGCAACATGATCAGGCACCCGCCAGGAGGTATCACATCCTGCGCCGGAACGCCAGTCCTGCAGGTCAGCGCCAGCCCAGCAACATGATCAACTAACTTTGCCGCAGCCCTGCGCTTGACCCTGGCGGCTTCCTGGTGTTCGCTGTTGCGCATAACTGACAGTTCCGCGGGCGCCGGGCCCGGCAGGGCCGCCTTATGGGCGTCCGGCAAACTGCAGGAGTTCCACTCCCGGGGTCTTGTCCTGGACCGCAGTGGCCACGCCTCCGCTCGCTTGGGCGGTCCGGCGTGCGTGCGCCCGCTGTAGGCGACCAACGTGACTAGGCCGTAAAGTCGAAGCTCTGCTCATGGTAGTGCAGCGTGTAGTGCAGTACAGTTGTATGCATAGAGTGCAGCAGTAACCGGGAGTGGTGCACGATGGCGATCAGGCTCAACCAGCCAGCCAAGGCCCGCAAGAGTCTGCCGCTCACTGAGCGCGATCTTGCCGATCTGGAACGTCTTCGAGGGCAGACCCCTGAGCGTGATGCGCTCGCTGACCTCGCTGGTGTCGTCGTCGTAGAGGTAGAGGGAGTCACTGAGGCTGCGCTCTTGCACATGATCTTTACCGCAGGACTGCGTGCCATCCAGGAGAAGGCCGAAGAGCTCGCATACGCCAGCGCAGCTGCTGACAGAATTGCCAGCGGCGAGGCGGATGAGATCCGCCGGATTGCAAGGCGCAGGCGACCCTCCTGGGCTGGTAAGGACTAACTGGTAAGGACTAAACGGCCTCCGCGATGACAGACATGCTGCGCGGGCGGATTTACCGTGCTCATTTGGCCCACATCGGCGAAGATAAGTTCTTCCTGGTTGTGTCGAACAACCGGCGCAACCGGGCGTTCGAGCAAGTACTCGCAGCCCGGCTGACTACCACACCGCCGAAGGCCGAGCGGCCCGCAATGGTGCCGCTGGGGCCAGAGGAAGTCATGACCGGCTGGGTTTCCTGTGACGATATCGAGACGATTTACGACGACGAAGTACGAGCGGATGCCGGCGCGATCACGGCGCCAGCTATGCGCCGTATCGAGACTGGCTTGCGAGCCGCCCTCGGCATGACTGAGTGACGATCATGCATCGTACAGCGATCCTGATCCTCGTCACCATTAGAGCCTCTTGCTGTTGCCTTGATTATGCTCGCCCAGTTAGCCGCGCTAAGTCAGCGGCCATGCCTCAGGAAGACGAATCGTTTGATCTGTACATGATCCGCCAGCGGCTCACGGACAGCGCGATGCGCCGGGTCGACGCTACGGCCGCGTCGCGGCCGGGGCGCTCATCCAAGTCCTGGCATGGCTGGCGTACGGGGACGCCTGCCCGGTTGGCGGCGGCGCGCCTGTAGGCGACCGCCGCGTACATGGCGTACTGCCAGAAGTCGTCGGTCGGCCACGAGGCGACCTCGTCCAGCAGGTCCGGCTCAGTCCCGCCATGCACACCTGCCGCGGCCAGGATTGCGTACTGGAGCTTCGCGTTCTGCCGTCCGCGGAAGGTGGCCTCGGGCAGGAAGCGCTCGCGCAGTCCCTCCAGGAGCAGCGGCTCAGCCCGGCTGGCCCCGCACCACTCCAGCGCGTCCGCTGCAAGATGCAGGAACACCTCGCCGGGGAAGGTGTCGTTCCGCGGGTGCAGGGGCACAAGATCGCTCAGTACCTCGAAGACGTCAGCGTCGCGGGTGAGCCCGCCAGGCAGGGCACGACGGGCCGTCATGGCGTCCTCAGGAGCCGGTCGCTTCCTGCCGGGCATATCACCGACGGTAGACCACAACCGTCAACACGGGCGCCTTTGAGGCCGCCGCCCGACACCGAGACCATGCAATACGGTCAGACCCGCTCCCCTCGCCATGCTGGGTCGTTACCTCCGAGTTGCGTGCCGCGCGGGAACCGCCGTTCGGGACGTCTTGGCGGACGACCAAGATGGTCGCCCAAAGGCGCGCGAGAATGGACGTTCTGTCACGTCGCGCCGATTTCATGCAATGCTCAAGATCGCTAGTCCTGCTGCCTCGTCGACCTCATCTGGCTGAGAGCGGCCGGCGCGCGAGAGGCGCGCAAGAGGACCAGATCAGTGGCGAGTCATGCGAAATCTGCAAGCGCTTATTCGATCAGGAACTGGCTCGGCGCGTCGCAAGATCTTCCTATCCGGTGAGTGGCGGTATACGTTTACACCTGGGTGTTACCAGGGGTGGGATGATATGTCCGTTACAGTCAGAAATGTCTGGAATACACGTCCGGCGTGGCTGCCATTAAGGGCAGCGGACAATCTGATATGCATATGTAGCGGCCGATCGAGGGCTGGGGCGACCGAGTCGGTGGCTTCAGGTGTAATTGATCGGGCGAACCAACTACCGTTGCCCGTAAACGGCGACCTGCCGACAAGAGTGCCCGCGTTCCTGGGTGGCTCACGGTGAGCGTCACGATGGGCCTGTTGCGCCGCTTGCTGTGGTGGCGGAATAGGTATCCTTCCTGGCGGGCCGGATCAGCTCCGGCGGATGGGCCTGCCGGACATCGCGCAGCGTCGCGATCGCGCCGACGGAGATCAGCGTCCAGATCCGGTCGAACTGGCCTGCCGTGCCGAACGCCTGCCGGGCCGCATCCGCCGCTGGGTTTGCGGCCAGACCCGAGGTGAACAGTGCGTCGCGGAGCCCGGTCAGCACGGAATCGCCGTCCCAGTAGTTTGGCGCGGAGGGATCGCCCGCGCCGGGGGCCGAGCTGGCAAGTATGGGTGCCTGACCCGGCGGTGCTGGTCGGCGCGCGGGAGGTCGTCCAGCCCGATTGGTGGGGGGCTAAGGCGAGCTGGGCCGCAACTGCCGACCCGCAGGCGAGTATCGACTTCTGGTCCTGAGCAGGCAGCCGGGCCACCCCGGCCGCCCGCCCGGGTCACGGCCAGCTGCCAACCGCCACGCCCGGCCAGGAGCACAGAATTCCGGCGCAGCTCCACCGGACAGGCGCGATATCCGCCGATCTGTACGCCGTTCCCGACTGATTGCCTGACCGCTGTTTCCGCGCACGAGTGGGCATTATGTGGCCCGAACGTTTCCGCTGATAGGCGGGACGCGCGCTTCGAAGGCCGGCGCTCGAGCGACCAACCGGGATTGCCCGGACGATACCGTCAGAGACCGCGCCGGGTTTCAGCTGGCGAATGACGGGGCGTAGTCGCGCGCGAACTGGCTGACGTCCCGTGGCGGCCTGCCGGTGACCTCAGCGACCGCCGGGGAGACTGTTGCTGCCTCCCCGCGCCGGTAATGCGCGTAGTCCTCCAGCAGGCCCTGGACCTGCCAAGGTGGCAGGATCCCCTGCAGGGTGCTGGCGAATGTTTCGGGTGGTACGTCGATGAAGGTGATGTCGCGCCCGAGGGCGGAGGTCAGCGCCGCGGCGATCTGTGCGTGGGTGATGGAAGCGGGACCGGTCAGGGTGTATGTCGCGCCCTCGTGGCCGGCCTCGGTGA